>CACZSO010000341.1 GCA_902783795.1 uncultured Eubacteriales bacterium | reverse complement strand
CGATAATAACAGGGTACTTCCGACACCGATCTTATTACCGAACTATTCCGTCACTTTCAGTTTCAGTTTCGACAGCTCGCATCCGGTATAATAACCGTCCGCCAGCCACTGCCCCAGGATCGCCGTTGAATAGGTCTCGTCTGAAGTCAGGTAATCACTGTTTGCCGGCGATGCGGTTACCGAAAACTGATAATAGTAGTCCGGATTCTGCTTGATATACGCCTCGAAATCCCCGCCGAACGTTTCCTTCCTTGCGATGTTGGAAGAGGTTATCACTGAGTAGACCGCCTGGGTCTGCATCGAAGAGGGATCATTCTTATTCGTGCTTTTGTAGATCCGGAATGTGTAGTTCTTAACATTACTCGAAGGCAGCACATATAGACTTAGTTTGTTGCTATCTGAGTAAAATCTGGTCCACTTAAGCTCTTTAAGTGTGAGCTTCGTGGCTGCATGGACTGTTTTTCCGGCTGCCGGGGCTATCATGACTGCCATAAGCAGTACTAAGACTCCTATCAGCCATTTTCTTTTCTTCATGAAAATACTCCTTTCTCTTCAGCCCTTATCAGGCTCTTTTCTTTTAAGTGCCATAAAGCACTTTCATTTTCTGCTTCCTGTATTGACTCTGTTATCCTCATGGACCACCAGACCCAATATCCTGGCATTCACTGCCAGATCCACACGGCTGCGGTAGCCAGTCTTTGACAGCATATTTTCAATGTGACGCTTAACCGTGTAAGGAGAGATATGCAGGTCCTCTGCTATCTCTTCATTCGTCAGGTTACGGGTCAGGTCCCGCAGCACTTCCAGTTCCCGGTCGGAAAGATCATACTTTCTGACTTCTCCGAAAACCGGATTCGGCTGAACATCCGGGTAGACGGATTCTCCGCCCATGGTGCGGTCCATCACTTCCGTCAGCGGCATATCCGAATATTCTTTGAACCAGAAGCTGTCGATCTTTGCTTTCCTGGCCTTCTCGATCCAACTGGATTCTGCTGTGGATGTGGCCAGAATGATCCGGGTCTTTGGATGGTTGTTCTTGATGGTCCGGGCGCAGGTCAGTCCGTCCAGCCCGTATTTCATCATCACGTCCATGATCACCAGGTCTACCGGATGTTCCAAGCACCAGGAAACTGCCTGTTCTGCTGTGGAAAGAGACGCTGCCAGCTCATACCGTTTAGTCATTTCCACATGGATCTCAAAGAAGCTCCTGGCTACATACTGGTCGTCTACGACCAGTACTTTGATTTTTTCGTTCACATAGGCTCACCTCGCTTTATAGCACGAATTTACGTTTTTTATACTCCGCTCTGTTTCCGTAAAAAAGGGTATACTTCACCCTTTCCCTATAATTCCTGATCTCATTATAATAAAACTGCCTCGGCCTGTCATGGGCCGTTCGGCCCATTTTTTCCCCCGCGGTATCTATTTGACTGTTAATCTCAAGCCTATTGCGTCAATGTGCTTTCGGCAGGCGGATCGTCAGCTGAAAGGCCGGTGATATTTCTGTTTTCATTGTTCCGTTTTCTTTTTCCACCAGAAGCCTGAGAGATGAAAGACCGCCGGACTCGCGGATCAGTTCCTGAGGCTGTATTCCGTTATTCTTAAAAACATACACCATTTCTCCTGCTTCCTTCCGGATATCGACAGAAAGGGTGTCCCCGTCAGCGTGCTTTACCGTATTAGAGGCACATTCCCGAATCGCCGCGGCCAGAATACGGCGGAAGGGTTCGTCCGCCGGAATCACTCCGGAAATGATCACATCCACTCCAACGGCTTCTGCCATTTCCATCGCTTCTGTCAATGTATCTCCGGCGGTATCATCCTCTTCAAAGTCCTTAAGGAGATAAGTATTTGTCATCTTCAGCGCCTGCAGAAGCCGCTGTTCATCGAAGGATGCCGGATCCTGCAGATAATGCCGGCTTTCCAGCAGGACATTGCCCACCTCATTATGGACCGCCATCCGGGCGGTCAAAAGTTCCTGAGCTATAATGATCCTGCCGACCTGTTTGTTGTAGATGGAAAGCCGCATGTGGATATCCCGCAGCTTCTCGTTCTTTTCTTCCAGCTCTTTCATCACGGCCGCCTGCCCGGAGATGTCTGTTGCTGTCAGCTGTATCATGAATTCTCCATCTATTTCCAATGTTTCAGCTGCAAGCTGCCAGACATCAGAACTGTCAGGAATCTGGATCAGCGCGCCATTCTGTCCTTTTTCTTTCACCCTCTTTTTTATCGATTCCTGAAAAGAAAGGAGATTGGAAAGGCTTTTCCCCGTCAATGTCCTGGAAAGGTCATTCATGGTAAGATTGCTGAAAACCACAGTTCCATCTTCCTTTCCAAATGCAATACCTACAGGGAGCAGATCCATGGTCTCTTTAATGCTCTCCCGTGTCAGAAAGTTCTTTCTGAAGAGAAACAGCTCCCGCAAAGCAGCAGCAAGAAAGACGGCATCCAGTATCATATAAAGGATCACTGCTGAAACAGGCAGGGCGTTAAAAAACACAAGCAGGAAGGATAGCTGCTTTTTCTCAGACAGACCATTCACTCCCCAACATATGTGCAGAAGCATCAGGTAGAAAACAGCAGCATTCACAAGGAACAACATCAAATTTATAACCTGCATCCGGCAGCTTCTTTTATCCCGGAACACTGTATAAACCAATATCATGTGCAGGATCAGCAGAAGAAAGCTGAAAGTCATGACCATCTGCCGAGCCGATATTCCCATGAGTTCGTGCATCGTCATGTCATATCACCTCTCTTTCCTGCCAAGGATATCCATGTACAGGATATTCTCACTCTGATTCATCTGTACCGGCAGCAGTATCCCATCTGTATCCGGAAGATGATCCGTTTCCGCTGCCAGTCTGAGCCCGTCGTCTTTCCCGGAAACCATTAGTGACGGGGCCTTCCCCACCAGCTGCTCAGCCAGGCTCTCGAATGCATCATAAAGTGCCATGAGTTTCTCTGCATAGTCCTGTCTTTCCTCTGACTCCAGTACGGTCGTCTGCAGTCCTGCCAGTGTAAAATACGATGCTGACTCCTGCAGTGCCAGAAAGAGTTCCCTGGTATTCAGCACTTCATTTTCTGCTGAAAGAAGCAGCAGATTCGTTTTACGTTTTACATAAGCATTCAGCACGGATACCCGTGCGATCAACTCTTTATAATCAGCAGCCCCGGGCTTTACAGCATCCAGAAGCTGTCCGATCCGCTTCTGACAGGGGTAGAGCTTTTCCGCGATCTCATGGTAGATGCGGTGTCTGGACTGCAGGTAGGCATCTTTTTCTTTCTGCTCTGTTTCAGCCTGTATAAGATCATTTTCTTCTTCGATCACCTCATTGGCTTCTTCCAGTTTTTCCTGTGCCCGATGAATATCACTCTCATCTTCCACCCAGAAAGCATAGCCTGCCTGAAGTTCTTTTCCGTAAAGCTTCAGATCTGGTGTCAATGGAGCCGGTATTATCATTGCTTTTTCAAGATCCGCCTGACTTGCGGGAAATTCTATGTCGGAATGATATACAATCTTGAAGTCCTTATCAGTAATTGCAGCCGGGATCTGCAGCTTCTGAAAAACGCCTGCATAATTTTCGTTATAGGGGATGAGCCGGTACCGGATACAGATCTCAAACACCCCCAGCATCCCGAAAATATGGATCTCCGGAACATTAAATATCCGTGGAGACTGTTTAAACAGCCCTATAGCCCGAGATAGCTTATCCAGGATCAAAATGTTCACCAGGATCATCCCAAACCAGAGGAAGATCTCTCCCAAAAGAATAAAGATCACTTTCGGAGAACGTCGGCCGGTCTCCCGGAATAAAAGGATCAGACCCGTCAGGGTAGCCAGGGCCATCCATGCATACAAGACGTAGAGCATCGGGCCATAAGTATACGTACCGCCGGAAACGATAAACTGATTAAGATCCACCTTTGGAACATAGATCAGTGTATGAAGATCATTCGTCATGACCAGAAGAGACAATATTACCGCCGGAATCAGCAGGACAGTCTCGCTTCTCTTTTTTTCCTCTTGTCTCCCGCGCCGGATCCGGATACAAGTCATAAGGAATAAGGCCGGGATCAGCATCTGAGGAATCCAGTAAGCGTAAACCGTATAGCGGAGAACTATATTATCTGCTGCCATACGGTATTTAAAAATACGAAGCAGCATATAAAAAAGCATTAGAAATGCTGCCCCCAGGATATAGGTCCTGGCGCGATCAGGAAGAAGCCTGACCCTGACAGATTCGATCCAGAATAACAGCAGGCCCACATATATCATGTAATTGATCAGTGTCAGTAATGAATCCAGTTCCGGGATGCCGGTACGGGCCAGAAGGTTAGTGATCCCGGCCAGAAGAAGGAAGCCCAGGAAAAGGCTGGTATTCTTTTTCTGTGTGTTCACTGTCATATTGTTTCTCCCTTATAAACGTCCGGACACCTTAAGTTAAAGCCTTTGACATCCTGAATTGATTGTATCTGAATCTGACAGGATTTGCAAGAGGCGCCAAATGACTTTCCTGATCACACAAATCAACAGCAGTAATTTGGCAAAACACTTGCAAAACATGGCTTTCAGGGGTATGATTCTTTCATGAAATACAAGGGGGACTTAAGATCATGACCATACCGGAAACACCTATGGATGACATATTTAAGAATAACACAGAAAATACACTGAACGGGACACCCTATATTCCCGAAAACACAGATACTGTTATTACCGGGGAGCAGAAAGATAACCTCCCGGATGCCGCAGATCCTTCTCTCTCGCAGGATCTGAGAGACACCTATCTGAATACCACTGATTCCTATGCTTCCCAGGATCAATTTGAACAGATCCCTAGCTATCAGCTCCCGAATCAGGTTCCGCGGCCTGTTTATCAGCCCCGCCGGCAAAGCGGAAAGATCGCTACATTATTCTTCTGCCTCTGGGTCGTTTTCGCCATGCTGCTGATCCAGACCGCAGTCTCCCTGATTGGCCTGATTCCCGTAATGGTGAAGCTCCTGATGGAAACCGGTCTGGACATGGACCAGTTTATGAAGGCTTACATGGACCTGGTCCAGGAGTCCCCGCTGGTGGCCGGCATGCAGCTTTTGGCTACCGCCTCCGGCGCTCTGGCCATGGGCTT
>CACZSO010000340.1 GCA_902783795.1 uncultured Eubacteriales bacterium | reverse complement strand
ATGGGATCTTCCAGCGGGGCAAACCACAGCGGCTTGATGACGATATCTTTATTAAAGAACGTCTTTGCCACCACGGTAATGGCATCTCCGAAATAGCCGCCGAACATGACGCCCCAGAAGATGGTGGAAATACCGCACCAAAAGAAAAGCTTCAGAAGCCTTCTCATGGAGGTGGCCATTTTCGGACATTTCCAGAGCACGATGCCGCAGCCTAAGGATACGATCAGGCCGTAGGCCGCATCCGACAGCATGATGCCGAACAGGACCACGTAGAAGATACTCATCCAAAACGTGGGATCCATCTCGCCCTTATGAGGCAGGCCGTAGGACTCCAGAATGCCTTCCGCGCTCTCAGAAAACGAATTATTCTTTAAGAGCACAGGGACATCGTCATTTGCCTCCGGCTCTGACACTTCTGCAAAAGCCCCGTAATCATTTTCCAGGGTGGCCGCCAGCCGGTCCGCACAGGCCGCCGGCACAAAGCCTTCCACGAAAAATACATTTTCTGTCTGGCTCAGCTCTCCCAGATAATGATATTTCCTGGCACGGATCAGATAGTAATCATAAAGCATCTGAAGGTCATGCCGCTTCGGTTCATAGGCCTTGATGGCCGCTTCATCGTCTTTAATGGTATCCTGAAGGGCTTTGATATCTGCTGTCAGGTCCCGGATCTGTTCTGCCGGAGAGTTACCGCTCATGGCCGTATTCTCGGCAAAGCCCTCTTCCCGTAAGGCGTTTTCCAGGTCCTCCACCTCTTCCCTTAAAGCGGTGACTGCCAGGTTCGTGACATCAAATTCGGCACTGACCACGTCCACTTCGTAGTTTTCTGCTTCCGGCACTTTCTCTGACAAGAGCATCTTTACATCCGCTGCTGTCCAGGCGCCGGGCAATGTGCCTGTTAGTATTCTGACCGTTCTGGTCGCCCGAAGATCTGTGGGAATATCGTAGTTCTTCCAGGGCCTCAATGTCTCGATGCGGGTCTCGTATTTCACGATATCCGCCTTCGCATCATCGATCTCCTTCTGAAGCCTTACGATAGCTCTTCCGTCATTCAGCACCGCCACATGGTGGTCTGAGATCCGCTGAAGCTCTTCTTCCCTGACTTCTTCCTTTCCGTTCAGCGATTCAAAAAAGCATTTCTTTTCAGGCATGTAGCTGTTCAGGATCTCCACAGCATCCCGCGCGATGCCGCCGTGCCTGTCATAACGCTGTTCTGCCGTCAGGGTCTCCATCCGCTGGGTCCCTTCCTCAGGAACACCGGGCAGGATGTCCATCACCCCCTCTTTCTGCAGCCTTTCAATGATCGCTTTCCGGTTTTTCTTAAGGGCGGCTACGGTCAGTTTTTTCATCTGTACAACTGACATAAGCGTCTCCTTAAAGTTTATGAAATAATCTTATCGATCACCGCGCTGATGATCTTATCTTTCCTGGAAAAAGCCACATTTTTAAGCTTCTGGACTTCTTCCCTTTGAAGCAGTGCCGCTTCCGTCAATGCTTCAGCATTTTTCTTTTCCGCTGCCCGGATCTCATCCGCCGCTTTTTTCTCGGCGTCAGTGATAGACTGCTCTTTAAATGCCTTCGCATCTTCTTCCGCTTTTTCGATTATTTCACGATATTTCGCATGTGCGTCATTTACGATCTTTTCCGCCTGTTCTTCAGCGTCTCTGACCGCTTTTATGGTCTCACTGATCATAAAAAGAAAGCCTCCTTTCCTCATAAAGTCTGCACATTATATAAATGATAATATCACCTGTATAAATTATCATGAAACACCTTCAATGTCAATAAACAGCTGAGGATTCAGGCAAAAAAACAAAGACGCCTCCTCCTAAAAAGAAGACGCCTTTGCCATACCGGCTGTTTGATAAAAGTTTCAGTCCTTATCCCTCATTCTGTCTCATGAAACCCCAGATCCCGCCACGGATCGTCTGTTCCCATATCTCCGAAATATAATTCGTAATACCCATCCTGTTTCAGAAGAAAGGTTTCGCTGACTTGATAGAAAGTTGGAAAATCTCCATCCGGGATCTCACCGCCCAGACGTACATCGTCAAACCGTCCGTCATACACTTTTTTGTAAGCATAAGCCAGCTCATCTTCCGGGATGATGCCATGATTCTCGGCCGAAGCTGTGTTGTAAGGCTGGAAAATCAGTACAGCATAGACAGCACAGGCTCCCTGATCGTTTACCAGCTTTTTATCCGGGAGCATCAGAAACAGTTCCTTGTAAGCATCTTGGTAACGGCTGCCGGGAGACAGTTTCCTGTCATCTTCCGCGGTTTTTCTGATCCAGGTCTCGTTAAATTCCCTGACTATCTCTTCCAGGCTCTGTCCTCTGTCTTTGATCCGGATCTCATGATCCTCTCTCCACAGCGTATGGCCTGTTTCGTGGCAGGCATCTTCATATTCCAGCATATCAAACAATTTCCGCAGCCAATAGAATAGAGGTTTTTCTCTGGTAAACCACTCCGCATCGGGGGTACAGTCATAGACCACCTGATCATCCGCTCCGGGGCCGAACAGATCCACCACATCACTTTCTTCTATCAGGAAAAACGAACGGTCTCCCTGATGAAAGATGAGGGTCTGTCCCCTGTATTCTCCCTCTGAAGAGGTATCAGGCCGTTTGTCTGTCTCATCCATTTCTGCGTCCGTCAGGATCTTTACCGAGGCATTTCGCTGACCGGTCAGAAGCTCGGCATAGAATTCCCAGATAAATACTGCGCTAGACTCCGAAGATCTTAAAGTCCCGTCCGGATAATACATAAGCTGATGTGTCAGTTCTTCCCCGGTATCGTTCAGCTTCAGACAAACCGATACGGCTTCCGGATGTTCCGTCAGCTCTTTTGCTGCCTGCCTGAGGATCTCCTGTTTCTTCTGGATCTCTTCTGGATCCTCTTCGGGGGATGGTTCTGTGTCTTGGGAAGCAGCCTCCCCGGTACTGCTTTCAAAAACCTCCGTTATCTCACTCTGCTTATCCGCAGTTTCCGTCTTTTCCTCTGTAATTTCCGTCTTTTCCTCTGATGTTCCTGTCTGAGCGGCCGCTCCCTTTTTCCATGGCTTTTCGGCGATCATAAGACCGGCAAACCCTATGACAAGTATGGCTGCCAGGGCATATATCCAGGCTCTTTTTGCCCCGGTCTTCCGGTTCATTCCCTCCCTTCGGCTCCTGTCTGTTTCCTCCAGCAGATCTTCGTCCAGATCTTTTAACATCTCACTTAATTTCTCTGATTTCACAAGCTGTATCCCTCCTTTTCCAGATAGGCTTTCAGATTCTTTCTGACTTTGTGAAGCAGGTTCCTTACCTTGGATTCGCTGATGCCTAAATAGCGGCCGATCATTTTCGCAGGATCCGCATAGAAATAACGGCCGATAAAGACCTGTCTTTCCAGGACCGGAAGCGATCGTAAATAAGCATTGATCTCTTCTATCATCAGCTTTTTTTCCACCGTATCCTCCGTACTTTCTGCCGCAGGCACGGCTTCTTCCAGCTCCTCCAGGGACAATGCATACTCTGATCCCGCCCGTTTTTTTCTGCGGCGCGTTCTCCAGATATCGATAGAGAGGTCCCTGACGATCTTCGCAAGATACAGATTCAGTTTTTCCGGCCGGTTATCCGGCATAGTACACCAGGCCCGGTAGTAGGTATCATTGACCACCTCCCGGCTGTCTTCGGCATCGGAAAGAATATTGCCGGCGATCTTCAGAAGATAACTTCCGTATTTCTTTTCCGTCTCCGGGATCGCATCTTCATTACGCTGCCAGTACATCTCTACGATCTCCCGATCGAGCATGTTTCTCACCTCCTTCTGTTATATCAGCCGATAAAATCCGGCAGATGATTAAATCTTTTTTACAGCTTGTTAAAACTCTTGTGAGAATAATACTTCGTAAGATGACCCGTTTACTTTTATCTGTTCAT
>CACZSO010000339.1 GCA_902783795.1 uncultured Eubacteriales bacterium | reverse complement strand
TCACATTGTCCTGCGGACTGGATGTACTGGCTCATGCGGCAGAGAGTTATTTCTCAAAGAAAGCAGATACCATGTCCCGGGTGTATTCTGTCGCGGCTATTAAAAAGCTGTACGGACCGCTGCTTCGCTCATCCCTTAAGCGGGAAGTTCCCTTTGAGGACAGAGAAACTTTGTTTGAGGCATCTCTTCTGGCAGGCATGGCTATAAGCACTACCGGAACTGTTTTCCCGCATAATATGGGGTATTATCTGACAGAACGGTATCAGGTGCCTCATGGAATAGCCAGTGCCGTGTTCCTTAAGCCGTTGCTGGATTATGTGAGAGAGGAAGAACCAGATATCTCACGCCAGTTTTATAAGGAACTGGGGATCAGGGGCGGCGATCTGATCGAACTTCTGAGGACCGTGCTGATCAAACCTGACATCCACATGACAGAAGAGGAAATAGAAAACCTGCTTCCGCGGTATGAGAATAATAATTCTGTCAAAAATACGGTAGGCTATGTAAGCCGGGACCGGATCAGAAACATTTTCCGGTCAGAATTTCTTAATTGATCAAAGCGGAAGGATAGTTTAAAAAAGCTGATGAAGGGGTGTCTTAGCACCCCTTTTAAACGATAATTACAAAAAGGAGAGAAGACCATGGTCAGGAAGAAAAACGAACAGGAGAAAGAATCAAGGAATATCCGGGGAGGCATCGGTGAAGTCCGGATGGAAAAGATCTTAAATAATGTGGATGAGCTTTTTGGAAAAGGCCGGATGTTTAACCGGATGATCGTAGATCCCGGAAATACTATCGGCGAACATTATCATGATGGGGATAATGAGATTTTCTATATTTTATCCGGCACAGGTGAATATAATGACAACGGTACCATTGTTACGGTAGAACCCGGCGATACGACTGTGTGCCGCGATGGTGAAATGCATGGCCTAAAAAATACCGGTGATGTGCCGCTGGAAATGATCGCGCTTATTCTTTACAACTGATCCTAAGGCATATAAAGGGAGGCGCATCATGAAGAAGAGCCGTTTTGCGGAAGTCTTCGGAGGAGAAGGCCGGGTTAGCATTCCCGATGCCCCGGAGATCCGGTTTTTAAAGGCTTTAGCATGCCAGGATACAGAATCATTGCTGTCTCTGTTTGAGGAAGAGAAGCAGTTTGGCGGGAAATCAGCGGTCGACAGTCCCCACGGACGGTATGAAGGCCTTGAGGGGATCCGTAGATTTGCAGAAACCTGGTATCAGACTTTTCAGGCAGTTTCCGGAGAGGTGGAGATCGTAACACAGACCCGGGGAGGCTGCCGCTCAGCCATCGAGTTTGTGTTCCATTTCTATTTTGTAGACGGGTCGGAAAAGGCCGTCCCCATGGCCTTGGCAGCGGACTTAAGAAATGGTCTTAAGAAGCTGGATGAAGTCCGGACCTATATGAATGTCAGATGGTTCCCCGACTATCCACAGTACCGGCATCCCATTTTCAAAGAAAAAACTACGCATGAACTGAGGACAGAAATGACCTCTGGCATCATGCCTCATTATTTTGACCTGGTGCATAACATCGGCATGGATCATATTCCGGATCTGATGACCAGGACCGGCACGGTGATCAAAGGTGGTTACGAGCCCGGTCATGAGATAGAAGTCATCGATGCGGAGGAGATGCAGCGGCAGGCTAAGGAAAAACAGAAAGAACAGAACTTTTTTACAGGAGTTCCGCTGAAGGAATTTGTAGGACTGCAGCTGGAGACCATTATCGATGACGGCAGGATCTGCTGTGTGGAATGGGAACAGGTCATCACGAAGCGGGGAAGAGAAGAGCGGCACAGATTATCTGAGCCGGGCATTTCGTTTTATGAGCGCGCCGATGATGGATTCCTGAAATCCTACCGGATCATTGATTATGCTTATACTGAGGGCAATATCGACTGGGAAAAATCTGAGTGGACGAAAGAAGAGGCAGAAAAGATCAATTATCTGGATGGAGAGCTGTAAAGTTATGAAAAAAGTGCCCTCGTAAGACAGGGAAAGATCCAAGTCCTGAAAGGGCACTTTTTTAACTGGTCAAAGCAGTTATTGAGCCTTATGATTATCTTCGAAGATTTTGATGGCTTCTTTGATGACGCCGATCATATCCTGGTCTGTTTCCTTGTTAAGGTAGTATTTAAGCAGGGTCTCCGAGGCCGTTGTGCCACACTTGCCTAATGCTTTCATGGCAGTGCCTCTGATGGCCTTATCCGGGCTCTCAGTCAGCGGGGTGATGGCATTAACAGCATCTTCGCCGCCCACATTGCTTAATGCTTCCAGAACAGATGTAATGATGGAACTGTCTGAAGTCTTTAAGGCTTTGATGAGTTTCTTTGCATTCCCTTTGGATGCCCATTTCTGGATCTTTTCAAGATTGATCATAGATTAACCTCCTCTGTCTATAACGATTTTGATTATAACATGAAATAGCGGCGCTGAAAAGAAAAAATTAAAAAAAGCGGTGAAAAGATAAATGTTATATGAAAAATATAGCATACCACGTAGAGGAGTATGAATAATAAGAGTAAGCTGAGCCCGGCCAGGTGGGATTTGACATCTGTATCTGTCCGTGGGATAATAAACATATAATGATTCTGCGAGAAAGTGAGGCATCATATGAAACGTGGATCCAGAGACCTGACACAAGGCAATATCATGAAGCAGCTGATCCTTTTTGCGCTGCCCATCTTTGCCGGGCAGATCTTCCAGAACCTGTACAACAGTGTAGACTCTATCGTGGTGGGAAGAGCCCTGGGTACCACAGCCCTGGCTGCTGTTTCCTCCAGTGCAGATATCTCCATGCTGCTGACAGGCTTTTTTGTAGGTTTCTCAACCGGCGGCGGCGTCCTGATCGCCCGGTATTTCGGGGCAAAGGACAGGAACAGTCTGGAGAAGGCGCTGCACACACTGGTGACGTTCGGTATCATCATCGGCCTGTCCATGGCGACGGTAGGTATCATTTTAGCTCCTATGCTGCTTCGGCTGGTCAAGTGTCCGGATGATGTTTTCCCGGAGGCGCTGGCTTATCTCCGTATTTACCTGATCGGCGTTTTATTTACGGCTATCTATAACGTAGGCGCCAGGATCCTGCAGTCTGTGGGTGATTCCCAGCGGCCCTTCTATTTTCTGGTGGCATCCAGTATTACTAACATCGTCATGGACCTGCTGTTTGTCCTGACCTTCAGGATGGGCGTCAGAGGTGCAGCTCTTGCTACCATCATTTCTCAGGGATTAAGCGTTTTCCTGGTCTATTCCCGGATGCTGAAGACAGACGATGTTTACAAGCTGATCCCGTCGAAACTGATGCATATGGACCGGAAGATGCTGAAAGAGATCGCGGTCCTGGGCTTCCCGGCTGCGATCCAGTCCAGCCTGATCTCTATTTCGAACCTCTTTGTCCAGCGTTATATCAACGCCTTCGGTTCATCGGCTATGGCCGGTATCGGCGCCGCAAAGAAGATCGACCGGTTCGTGGGCATGATCGCCCAGTGTCTGGGCCTTGCGACTACGACCTTTGTTTCACAGAACGTGGGCGCGAAGCGCTACGACCGTGCGTTTAAGGGAATTAGAACAGCGCTCTTGATCTGTGCCGTCTACATCCTGATCGTAGGAACAGTGGTATATACTTTAGCTCCTACCTTCGTAGAGATCTTCATTTCAGACGCAGAAGCGGTGGCCTTTGGCGTTTCCATGGTCCATGTGATGATCCCGTTCTATTACTTCCAGGTATTGAACAATATCTTTGCAAATGCAGTCAGAGGCTTTGGTAAATCCTTTGTGGTCATGCTTTGTTCCATTGTGGGTATGATCGGCTGCCGGCAGTTGTTCTTGTTCATTGCCATGAAGATCAATTATGCGGTCGAAAATGTGTATATCGGTTTCCCTGTGGGCTGGGCCTGCGCGGCGATCTCAGTTATTATCTACTATTTCATCAAGATCCGGCCGAAATATACAAAAGAACTGAAAGAAATGGAAAATGTGACTGAAGAAATACCGGAAAAGGAATGATGGCTGATGAATCTGATCCATATTACTGATCCGGAAAGTGAAGTCCTTTCAGTTTACCGGGATCTTAATGAAGCACAGCTTAGACATTATTATGAGCCAAACGGC
>CACZSO010000338.1 GCA_902783795.1 uncultured Eubacteriales bacterium | reverse complement strand
GTGTCCGGGGTCTCTGATTCTGACGGCTTGGTAGGCTCAGTCTCCGGGGGTTCATAGCCCGGCCAGTGCATACCCCGCTGGCGCACCATTTCTCTTTCCATGGAATCATTGAAAGCCTGGCGCTCTGATGCGGACATAACATTCACATCGGTGTGCAGAGGATAACCGTTCAGGAAGTAGAAGTGGGCAGAAAGGTCCACTTCCTGTGTGTCCGGATTATAATTCACTTCCATCTGGACATAGGTATCTGCCGCCACATAGAAGACGGCTGTCGACTTACCGTAAGAATCGCCCGAATTTAACAGCTCTGTCTTCACCTGGTCACCGTCCTTGGTGACCTTATAGCTTCTGGATTTTACCAGCGGAGTGCCGGAGCGATATTCATCGATCCTGTATTTCACTGTCCGGTCATCCATATACGTACCGATGGGCAGGCTGTAGTCGATGATATTATCCACCTGCGGAGCTTCCATTGCCAGGATCTCAGAAACGAAACTGACGGAATGATCCGCCGGATGGTCTTCATGACCGATGATGATCACATTGATGGTGCATGCGTTCTGGTCGACCCAGGATTCGATGGTGATGTAATCCGAGGTGTTATTCGTCATCTTAAAGTCAGAATGTCCGGCAGCATAGACCATGGCGTCCATTGAAGGCGGCACATAGTATACCAGCTGGGAATGCTGTCTGCGGTAGTCGATCTGCAGTTCCGCAAGAAGCGCAGCATTATATAAGGTGGTGGTCACCTGGCAGATGCCTCCGCCGATCTCATCCACGTGGCTGCCTTCATTGATAGTGCCTGCCGGAAGGTAGCCGCCTTCAGCTGAAACAGAACCATACATGGCCAGTGCAGAGATCTGCTGGCCCGGGGCGAAGGTATGCCCGTTCATGTTATTTGCAGCGATGGTCACATTCGTCTGGCGGTTAAACTGGACTTCCTTTTCCGGCTTTGTATATTCAGTCGTGTACTTTCCGATGATGGTAAATCCCTTGGCCCGTTCAGAGGTCAGCGGCGGCTCCGTAATGACCGGTGTCGCATCGATCACATAACGGCCGGTGTCTCCCAGGTTTCCGGAAAGCACATCTTCCGCCATCTGGTGGATGCCTTCAGTAAAGTCATAGGTCATGCCATTGACCGAAGGGGTCACCACCAGTTTCCCGGTCTTATAGGAAACAGTGGCACTCACCGGTTCCGTATGCCAGGTTTCCTTCAGGGGCTCAAAAAGGGCAGCGGCTTCTTCTTCATCCACGGAGAGATTCATGGAGATCGTGACCGGAGATGCCTGATAGTCTTTCGCTTTTTTGTAGCGGTCCATCAAGGTGCCGATGAGCTCTGCATCTGCAAGGGAACTCTGGATATCTGGCAGTTTCCATGAAATGCCCAGCTGGGAGGCTGTAGCTTCAAAAGTATGCTCGGTCGAAGAAGGGCTCTTTAATACAAACCGCATATTCTTCAGCGATTCAACTTTTTTTTCGACCTCTTCGATAGCCTCGCTGACAGTCAGCCCGGAAAGCGAGGTGTCTTCAAAGAAAACATTGGATGTGACTGTACCGGCTTTCACATTCAGCGGTTCTGTATCCTTCGGAGCGTCGACTGTCAGTAAGAGTGCATCCGATCTCACGGAAAGGAAAAGGAAAACTGCTGCGATGCTTAATGTCAGTATGACCAGTCTGATACCGGATCTTTCACGCATATGTCTTTTATCCCTCTCTTTATTCATTACTCTTCATCATCGATGATCAGTTCATCGAATTCTATGTTATCCAGATACTCATCAAAAGCGTCCGAGGCTATCTGGAATTCTTCGTCATCTTCGATATCCTCGATGCCCGGTTCCTCATCATCCGTTTCGATGAAACGGTAAAGGTAGACATCCCCGTTTTCCGCATCTTCCCCTGTGGTGGGGAGCAGGGCGATGTATTCCCGGCCCGCGGCTTCAAAGACCGTAAGTACGGTGCATTCCAGTTCCGAGTCATCCTCCAGCGTCAGGGTGACTGTGATCTCCTCATCATTATCCAGATCTTCTTTTCTCATAACTTCTCCGTTCAAACATTAAAGCGGAAGACGACTACATCGTCATCCTGCATGACATAATCTTTTCCCTCTAACCTTATCAGGCCTTTTTCCCGGGCCAGGGCATAGGAACCCAGGCCGATGAGGTCGTGATAGTTCACGATCTCTGCGCGGATAAAGCCCCGTTCAAAATCCGAATGGATCTTACCGGCGGCCTGAGGAGCCTTCGTGCCTTTCTTAATGGTCCAGGCCCTGGTCTCTTTCTCTCCGGCAGTCAGGAAGCTGATCAGTCCCAGAAGAGCATAACCTGCCCGGATCAGCTTGTCAAGTCCGGATTCGGCAATTCCCAGGTCCTGAAGGAATTCTTTTTTCTCATCTTCAGGCAGCTCGGCGATCTCTTCCTCGATCTTCGCGGAAACTACGAAGACAGAAGAACCTTCTTCCTCAGCATGCTGCCGGACCTCAGCTACATAAGGGTTGCTTTCCCCGTCATCCATCAGGTCATCTTCCGATACATTAGCTGCGTAGATCACCGGCTTATCCGTCAGCAGGTTCAAAGAATGTACAAAAGCAGCTTCTTCCTCATCTGCGGCCTGATATTCCCTGGCACACTTTCCGGATTCCAGGAGGGCGATGAGTTCTCTGACGATCTCCAGTTCCCGGCGTACCTGTTTATCATTCATGGCAGCTTTCTGGTTTTTAGCCGCCCGCTTTTCCAGCACCTCCAGATCAGAGAAGATGAGTTCCAGGGTGATGGTCTCGATGTCGCGTAAGGGGTCCACAGACCCATCCACATGGATCACATTCGGATCCTCGAAACAGCGCACCACATGGACCACTGCATCCACTTCCCGGATATTGGAAAGAAACTGGTTGCCCAGGCCTTCGCCTTTAGACGCTCCCTTCACCAGTCCGGCAATGTCCACGAACTCGATAACAGCCGGCGTGACCTTCTGGGAATGATATAACTCTGACAGCTTTGTCAGCCGCTCATCCGGTACGGCCACCACGCCGATATTCGGGTCGATGGTGCAGAAAGGGTAGTTGGCGGACTCGGCTTTTGCCTTTGTCAATGAGTTGAATAATGTGCTTTTTCCTACGTTCGGAAGCCCGATGATGCCTAATTTCATTTAAGGTGTCCTGAAAATCCTTCTTTAATTATTTTTGCCAGCAATTAATGATACCACATATAGAGCAGAAAAACAAGTCATATACTAAGTTTAGGGGGCAAAAAATAATACAGAAAAAAGATGTTTTTTTCTTCTATTTTTTTGCGAAAAGTTCTTGATTTTTCTGGCTGTGGTGGTAAAATAGTGGTAATTCAGCACAAAAAGTGGCGGTCAGTGCAACTTCGTGGTGGCCAAAAGACAAAATCCGAAGGAAAGGGGGTGGTCAGCATGCTGATGGGCACATATAGCCATTCATTAGATGATAAAGGGCGTCTGATCATTCCCAAGACGATCCGTGAAGAGCTGGGAGAAGGTTTTGTGATCACCAGGAATCCGGATCATTGCCTTTCTGTCTATCCCAAGGAAGCCTGGCAGCAGCTCATCGCTTCCATGGAAACATTGCCGAAGATCTCTTCAGAACCGGCCAGAAGGATCCGTCGTTTCTACTTTGGTAATTCATCCTCCCCGGAACCGGATAAGCAGGGGCGGGTGCTGATCCCCCAGGATCTGAGAAATTATGCGGGCCTCATCAAAGATGTGACCCTGGTGGGCGTAGATGACCACGCAGAGATCTGGGACCAGGAGACATGGACGAAGTATAACGAAGAAGCTGACCTTTCGGATATTGCCTATAATATAGACGGAATCAACCTGTAAAAGGATCAGGCCATGGAATTTTCTCATACACCGGTACTTTTGCAGAAGACCATCGAAGCACTGGACATTAAGCCAGACGGCATTTATTTAGACGGGACGTTAGGCGGCGGCGGTCATTCCTACGAGATAGCCAGACGTCTCACAAAGGGCGGAAGGCTGATCGGAACGGACCAGGATGAAGAAGCCATTGAAGCCGCATCAGAGCATCTGTCCGAGTTTTCGGACAGAGTCACCATCGTAAGAGATAATTACGTTAACTTCAGAAACATACTGGACAGCCTCGGTATAGAAAAAGTAGATGGCATCTTACTGGACCTGGGCGTTTCCTCCCACCAGTTCGATGATAAAGACCGGGGGTTTTCCTACCGGATGGACGCACCGCTGGACATGAGGATGGACGTAAGAAAAGAGCGTACGGCTTACGACATCGTCAATAAAGAAAGCGAGGCGGAGTTATACCGTATCATAAGGGACTATGGTGAAGATCCCTTTGCAAAAAATATCGCGAAACATATCGTCAGAGCCCGGGAGAAGGAGCCCGTTGAAACGACTTTCCAGTTAGTTTCTCTCATCAAGGAGGCTATTCCGGCCAGGATTCGCGAAAAAGGCGGCCACCCCGCTAAAAGAGTATTTCAGGCTCTCAGGATCGAAGTCAACGGGGAGCTTGAAGTACTCGAAAAGTCATTATCGTCCATGATAGACGCCTTAAAGCCGGAGGGACGGCTGGCGGTCATTTCTTTCCATTCACTGGAGGACAGGATCGTAAAGGAGACTTTCAGGACGGCACAGGATCCCTGTATCTGCCCCAAAGATTTTCCGGTGTGCGTGTGCGGAAGAAAGAGCAGGGGTAAGGTACTCACCAGACATCCACTGACGGCGGATGCTGAAGAAATTGAAGAAAATCCACGGTCCAGGACCGCTAAATTAAGAGTTTTTGTAAGAGGGACATAAGTCTTTAAGAGAGGAGGGAATAATGGCAGAAGAACGCAGAAGAAACCTGTATCCGGCATTCAGAAACGTCCGCGGAAATCTGGCGGTACAGCCGGAAGTTAAGCCTGAGGTTCGGGAAGAAGAGCGTGACCTTCGTAAAGAAGCCCAGCTTAAAATAGAAGAAAGAGTCCGGGAAAACCGTCTGGAAGCTAAAGCCTATTCCCGCGCCCAGTTATTTGTGATCGGTCTGGCCCTGGCCCTGATCCTGCTGGTGGGCGTCATCTATCTTAAACAGGTACTGGAAGTCAGGAACAAAAGAAATGAAGCTGCCTCACTGGAAAAGCAGTATCAGCAGCTGGTAAGAGATAATGCACTGCTGGAAAACAGCTATGAGAGCCATATAGACTACGCCGGTATTTATGAATACGCCGTAGGACTGGGAATGGAAACGCCGAAGAAGCAGCAGTATATCACTTACGAAAGAGCCGAAAAGGAATACGTATCTAAGGATGGGGAAATACCCAATGAATAAACGACGTTCCGAAAAAAGGCTGACTCTGATGCTGTTCGGAGTCGGCCTTTTACTTATCTCATTTATCCTGGTCAGTGTTTATCTGGTCAAGGCCCGGGGTATCCAGTCTTCCTATACCACATTGAACCAGGCGGCCGGTTCCCGGTCCGTCATTTTAGCCCAGCCGGGCAGCATCGTAGATGCGAACGGGACCTATCTGGCTGTAACAAAAAGCATCTATCGGGTGATCATCGATCCGAAGGTCATGAATGAAACAGAGGAAGATTATCCAGGCAGTCTGGAAAAGACCTGCGACCTGGCCTATTCCGTTTTATCACTGCCCAAAGAAGACCTGTACCGGGCCTTTGTAACAGATCCGAAAAAAACGTATATCCGTTTTAATGGAAATACCTTCATATCCGAAGCAGATGTCAATGCCTGGAATGCCGCGGTGAAGGCTTATCAGACAGAGAAGGATGCCTATAATAAAAAGCCGGAGAACAAGCGTCATAAAATGACAGCGCGCATCGCCGGCATATGGTTTGAAAAAGAATATCGCCGGGAATATCCCTTAAATACAGTACTTTCCAAGGTCGTGGGCTATACCACGCCGGATGCGAAAGAGGGCATTACCGGTCTGGAAAAATACTATGACGATGTGCTCCGGGGCACCGACGGCGCGTCTTATGTCTATATCGATGAGGATGGTTACTCGGTATCCAATGTACAGGATGCGGTAAACGGCTGTACGCTGATCACTTCCCTGGATGCAAACGTGACCCGGATCATCCAGGACCGTATCAGAGACTTCCAGGAAGAGATCGGCGGCCACCGGATCAATGTGGTGGTCATGAATCCCCAGAACGGGGAGATCATCTCCATGGCTTCAGATACGGATTTTGACTTAAATAATCCTTCGGACATTTCTTCTTTGTTCACCGAGGAGGAACTGGAACATCCGGAGGAATCCTTCTTGCTTACGGAAGCCTTTAAAAACCGGGAATCCCAGCTGGAACAGATGAGCCGGGAGGAGCTTCTGACATCCCTCAGGCAGCAGGTCCAGCTGAATTATGCGGTCAGCGGCACCTTTGAGCCGGGCTCCACATCGAAGGCTTTGACATTGGCGGCCTGCATCGAAGAAAATGTGTTCAGCAAGGATTATGTCTACCGCTGTGACCACGTGATCCCAGTGGCAAACTATAATATCCACTGCCATCAGGAAGTGGCCTGCGGCGACCTGATCCCCATAGAAGCCTTCGGCCGTTCCTGCAATGTATGTTTTGTCCATTATGGTCTGGAACTGGGTGCGGCGCTGTTAGCTAAATACCAGGAGCTTTTCAACCTGGGGCAGAAGACAAATATCGATCTGCCGGGCGAAGCTAATACCGCGAACCTGATCTATCAGGAGAAAAACCTGCATGATATCGAGATCGCTACGAATGCTTTCGGCCAGGGCTATACCCTGACTATGGTGCAGATGGCCGCGGCTTACAGTTCATTAGTCAACGGCGGCTTTTATTATGAGCCTCATGTCGTGACCCAGATCCGCGATCTTTCAGGCAATGTGGTGCGTGACATCGAGCCGGTGCTGGTGAGACGCACGATCTCCAAAGAAACATCGGAATATATGAAAGAAGCCTTCCGGTATGTGGTGACCTTCGGTACCGCGACTCCGTCCCTGACGGAAGGATATCCCATGGCCGGTAAGACCGGTGCTTCCGAGAAACTTCCCCGCGGCACCGGGAAGTATGTAGTTTCCTTCATCTCCATGGTGCCCATCGAAGATCCCCGCTATCTTATTTATGTAGCGGTGGACGAACCTTACGTGGATGACCAGTCCATGTCTGCCCCGGCGCAGAAGCTGGCCCGCAGCATCTGGGAAAGCCTGTATGATTACTGGAATATCTATCCTGAATCAGACGAAGACGCTTACACCTATGACTGGTCCCGGCTGAAAGACTTTTCAGATCTTTCCGATGCCCAGGATCCTTCAGGCATCATTACACCGGAAACGGCCCCGGCACCTGAGGAATCAACAACCGCGCCGGCCCTGGAAGAATCCCCGGCTGAAGATATACCCGGACAGGAAAATACCCAGCTTCCGACGGATATTCCGGCGGAAGGATAAATCAAAAGAAAAGAGGAAGTGAGTCCTATGGAAAAACAGCTGCTGATCCCGGTTTTTATTTCGTTTTTCTTAAGCGTCCTGCTGTTGAAACTGCTGATCCCGGTGCTGAAAAAACTGAAATTCGGACAGCAGGTCAGACAGGAAGGGAATCCGGATCATTATAAAAAACAGGGGACACCTACCATGGGCGGCCTGGCATTCATCCCGGCCATGCTCCTGGCCTGTCTGCCCTTTGCTTTCAAGCATCATGAGCTGATCCCGGTCATGCTCCTGACCCTGGGGTTTGGCCTCACGGGTTTTGTGGATGATTATCTGAAAGTGGTGAAAAAACAGTCGGAAGGCTTTAAAGCCTGGCAGAAAATGTCATGCCAGATCGTGATCACCGCCATTTTTGCGGTGTATTGCTATAAGGTGATCGGGACAGAAGTGGTATTGCCCTTTGCCAAGGGAAAGACCATTGATATGGGCTGGCTGTACATTCCCTTTGTATTTCTTATGGTGCTGGGTACCGACACCGGTACGAATTTTACCGACGGTATCGACGGACTGTGTACTTCCGTTACAGCTGTGATCGCCGTGTTCCTGATGCTTCTTTCCGGAGATAAAAACAGCGGCATCACCATAATATGCGGCGCGGCAGCCGGTGCTTTGATGGGTTTCTTATTCTTTAATGCCCATCCGGCCAAAGTCTTCATGGGAGATACCGGAGCCCTGGCCCTGGGCGGTTTCCTGGCAGGCGCAGCCTTGACGCTGAAGATCGGCTGGTTCATCATTATTTTCGGCATCATCTATGTGATCGAAGTCGGTTCCGTCATCATCCAGGTCTGCTATTTCCATCTTACCCATGGGAAACGGATCTTCAAGATGTCACCG
>CACZSO010000337.1 GCA_902783795.1 uncultured Eubacteriales bacterium | reverse complement strand
GGTTAAAAAAAGGCTACGAGGTGAAAGGGGATGGTTCGGTAATCATATACGACAGCAAGAATACCAGGTAATCATGGAACTGTCCGGGGAGTTCCCGGTGAAGCTTCTCTGCGAGGCCATGGGGATACAGAGAAGCAGCTTCTATAACTGGAAGAAGCATCTGTCCAACCCGTCGGCTCGGGAAAAGAAGCTTGTGAACAACATCATTCTGTTCCGGGAATACCACATGAAATATCCCTCACATGGATACCGGTGGCTGAATGCGAAGATCCGACTGGATACAGGGCAAGTGATGTCGGACCCGTATGCCCATAAATGCTGTAAAGCCGCGGGAATCAAGAGCAGATCCAGGCATTACAAGTACAAAAAGGCAGGCAACCCGGCGAGAGTATTTCCCAATCTTCTCCTTTCAGAGATGCAGATCGACGGCCCATACCAGTGCATTGTCAGCGACATGACGGCATTCTACGTGAAAGGTGTTTACTACGAGCTGACGCTGTATATGGATCTTTGGAATGATGAGATCGTCAGTCATGCCCTGTCAGCAAAACGCGGAGACCGGATGACGTATATCAGCGGTCTTGAAGATGTCATTGAAATCCGGAAGAAGAATCCGGAACTTCAAATGGTTCTTCATTCAGACCAGGGGACTGTCTACACTTCCAAAGCCTACAACGATCTGTTGCCCATGTATGGGATCACGCGATCCATGTCGAGAGCAGGGACACCGACGGACAATGCTGCGATGGAAGCAATCAACGGATGGATCAAGGCGGAGTTGTTTACAGATCTCCATGTAACCGGAGAGAAATCCGTTAAGGAAGAAATCGATGACTACATCGTCTTTTTCAACGAACAGCGTCCCGCATACTCACTGGGCTATCTGACACCCAAACAGTATCGTGAAAGCATTACCGCCGGCACGTGATCTGCTCAAAGATTCGGAGCCAGAGGCAGTAACCAGCCACCGCCGGAGGCGGCTTGCCCTTGACATCCAGCCGGAGAGAATTGCTACACTGTTGATTGCGACGGCAACAGAAAACGGGAGATCTGCTCATGAGTTCATCGCCATCGGCACGACCTGTCCAGCGATTCTCGGAGCGATGTCAAGGGTGGCGGCAGGGAGTGACTAAACTACATCTCCTGCGAGTCCCAAAAAGTGAAAATCGTGTCCATTTTTTGTTGACTACTGCAAAATTCTGTGATCATAAAAAAGTGGAGCTTTTAAGACCCGCAAAAGGTCTTAAAAGCTCCACTGCTTTTTCTTATTCTCCTCCCCTTTAAGACTCACTTAGCGGCGAGGATCTGTGGGTCATTATTCGGGCCGTCCTACATTGCCGGAATTAATGCCTGCCTTATCATCATCCAGAGGCAGCCAGTTCAGGATCTTCTCAATGTAGGTATCCCAGAAGTTCCACTCATGTCCGCCGGGGCCCTGCTCCCAGGTCACGTCGAAGCCCTTGGAGATCAGGTCGTCACGGACCGTATAGTTGGCGCTGATCAGGCCGTCTTCCGTGCCGCAGCACATATAGATCTTCGGGAAGTTCACCGCTTCGCCGGCGGCTTTCTTTTCATACAGTTCCTTCGCGATAAACTGCGGGTTCTTGTCTGAGAACCAGCCTTCCTTCATGGTACCGAAGCAGTAAGTCTCCAGGCCCATGCGGCCGATCTCTTCATCTTCCTTATCCGGATCCGGCTCACGCAGGATAAAAGCGCCGGATAATGTGGCGATGGCACCAAAGGTGTCCGCGTATTTCAGGCCGTTTCTCATGGCGCCGAAGCCGCCCATGGAAAGCCCCGCGATGAAGCAGTCCTCTCTCTTATCGGAGATCTTGAACATCTTCCGCATCATGGCCGGAAGCTCTTCACCGATGAACTTACCGTAGTAGTTGCCGGCCTGGGGGAAATCCAGGTAGAAGGCGTTGTCGCCGGAAGGCATGACCACGCAGAGATTCTTGGCTTCCGCCAACCGCTGGATCCGAGTGCCATTCACCCAATCCGTATAGTTGCCCAGGATGCCATGCAGCAGGATCATCAGTTTAAAAGGCTTGTCTTCCGGTTCAGGCATGCCGGGAAAGACCATCTTATCCGCGGGCAGGATCACATTGACCGGGACTGTCCTCATGAGACTCTTGGAAATAAAGTTAACAGTTAAAAATGCCATAGACAGGTACCTCCTGTAATATTTTTATGCGGCCGGCACTCCATATCCCAGGGTCCGGCCGCTGTTTAACTAAGATCGCAAAGTTTTAGAAAATATTGCCCTGCTCTTCATCACCAAAGCCGAAGAACTTGAAGGCGATCTGGATGTCACGCTCCCACACACGCCACTCATGACGGCCGGGTCCTTCATGATACTCATAGGGAAGGCCGATCTCATCAGCGTGTTTCAGGAATTTCTGCATGTTCTCATAGCCGCCGTCTTCCGTGCCGATAGCGAACATGAACCGGGGCAGATCCGTGCCGGCTGCTACCTGTTCATCCAGTTTCCGCCAGGTGTTGGAGATGGAGTTCAGGTATTCATCCACGGAATCATACCTGTGCATCTGATTATACTGACGGATAGACATGCCCGGAAGTTCCGAAGGTTTCTTATTCCAGAGCTCCTCTAACTGTTCTTTCTGCGCATCCAGGTTCCGGGGGCAGGAAGAAAGGACGGCTGCTGCCGCGAATTTCTCAGGGAAGTTTAAGGCGAATTTCATGGTTCCGCCGCCGCCCATGGAAAGGCCGGAAATAAAATTATCCTCTCTCTTATTTGAGGCAGGAAGCCAGTTGTAGACTAAGGGCATCAGCTCTTCTGTCACATATCTTGTGGCGTCATAGCCTAAGGTAAAAGCCGGCCAGGACTCATAATCCGCATTGCCCACGCCCATCATCACCACGATGCAGTCATGCTCGCAGGCATAAGTCTCGATGTTGGATTTGCGGATCCAGTCGCTGTAGCCGCCAAAGGTGCCGTGCAGGAGCCAGAGGACCGGATATTTCTTACCGTTTCCATAGAATTCTTCCGGTGTCTGGTTTCTCTTCTTATCCGGCATGATAATGTAAACATCCTCATTGTGGCCGGTGAACTGGGACTCAAACTCAAAATGAATTAATGCCATAACCTACTCCTTTTCTAAAATTCTTTTTTACTTCATGCTGTTTAACACAGCTGTTATCCATATCATAGCATATCGAATGGATTTTAGGAAGATTTTTTCCGGAATGCCTCCGCATTTTTACTGTTTTTCTTTCCCGACAGGATCAGCAGGATGCCTGCGGTCGTGCAGATCAGATCCCTGACACGATATATGAGTCCTCCCATCAGGCCTAGGCCTGAATCAATATTCAGAATATCCAGGGCAATAGCCATACCGCCTTCCCTGGTCCCTGCCTGCATAGGCACCATAAACAGAAGATTTCCGATAAGAGAAGCCAGGCTGAGGATCAGGACAGCGCCGCTGATGCGTACATTAACGCCCAGATATATGAATATGAGGAAATATTCCATGCTTTCCAGCACTCTGGCGCCATATTCCAGCAGGATGACCCTGATCACCTTTTTCTTATCTTCATAAAACTCTGCGTAGCATCGGTCAATGTCTGCATATAATGCTGCGTTTTTCTGAGCTTTTTCAGCCGCCTTTTTCCCGATCAGCGGCAGTCTGGAAAAGAAACGGAAGGCGGGGGTCACCAATGTCCTGTGCCGGAAGGTAAAAAAGTAAATACATATCCCCAAAAGGACCGCTGCCGAAACAGACAGAAGGACCGTTATATAGATCTCTCCGGGACACCCCATTAAGAAGTACAATACAGTTCCGGTGAGCCATAAAAGTATATGACCCATGACATACATGAGACTGAAGCTGATGGTTGAAGACATAGCTTCCTCTGTAGCCATGTATTTTTTAAGTTCAAGGATACGATACGGTTCACCCCCTACCAGACCCGCAGGTGTTACATTGTTCAGGGCGAACCCGGTCACACATAATTTGTATAAGGCAGCGCGGCTTACCTTTGAACCTGCCTCACCCAGAACCAGTCTGAACGCTTCCGTATGAACAGCATAGATGACCGCCCAAAGGCCCAGCAATCCTATGACCAGTAAAGGAAGTCTGGGCGTAAGAAGTTCCCGCCAGTGAAGTTTATCCGGGTTAGCCTTTATGCCCAGCCAGACGATGCCTGCCGTACCTAACAGGAAGAAAATAGCTTTATAGTGTTTTTTCATAGAACTTTCCTATCCGCTTTTCTCCCATTCTGATCTTCGGGATCAGATCCAGAAAAGAACTGTTTATAAAGGTCTTTTGCGATCCTTTCATATTTAGTGATCATATAGTATTTGACTGCCTCCAGAACGATGATGACGAAAGGATAATAGAAAGCATGGATCCCCAGCATCAGCAGGACAAAAAGGCCATAAGCCCTGATATAGTACGTAAGTGTATTTGTCAGCTGTATATACTGCCGGCTCCTGGAAACATAAGCTTCAGAAGTCTTTGCTGCCACAGGTCCCTTCTCTTTTTCCACTGCATCCAGAAGGATTTGGGCCTTCGGGGTCAATAACTCCTGGGCTTTCGTATATACCAGGTACAGAAAACGGTATATCCTCTTAAAAAGCAGACTGTGTTTCGGAAGAGATCTCAGTTCTCTCTTCAGATCTTCAGACCTTGCCAATGTGGAACGGCTGCTTCCCTGAAGGAAGAAAAGATGCAGTCCTCTGTAATAATCAGCCATCCTGGCCTGACTGGCATGGCAATGCATGGTCACAAGGATAACGATCCATATATAAACTGACCATACAGTATCCGTAAAGGGGATCGTTTCATTCATCATCCTGAATCCGAGGACCAGATAAGTCGCGAAACACTTAATGATATCCACCGTTCCGTCCAGAACTCGTCCTACCTGGCTGCTGGTGTTAGTCAGTCTCGCGACCTGGCCATCACAGCAGTCCAGGACTGCCGCCAGTGAAATGATGAGAATACCCATCAGATTGATCCATCTGTTTTGAGGATATAACAGGATACTGCCGCCGACACCTGTAAGAAGCGACATGAAGGTCACCGCATTGGCTGAAATACCTGCGCGGATAAACAGATGTGTCAGCCGGATCGCAATGGGTTCAAAAACCCATACGTCTACAGGATCATCCGTGTCTTCGGATTTCCTGGACGCTTTAACATCTTCTGCAGAGTTGTCAAACCTTGGAGCCTTTTCCTGCAATTTATTATAAGGCTTCCAGTATTTCATTCACTTCCTCCAGTTCTTCATAAGAAACCTGTCCCATGTACTGCCGGCTCAGTTCCCGTAATGTGGTATCCCGGAACATGTTCGGCACCTGGGC
>CACZSO010000336.1 GCA_902783795.1 uncultured Eubacteriales bacterium | reverse complement strand
GGCTGCTACTTCTTTCTTCGGAAGAACATCAAAAGTTCCGTCTTCAGACATCTTTTCGATCTGGCGCAGGCGCTGGATACGGGTCTGGATGGTCTTGAAGTTTGTCAGCATACCGCCGAGCCATCTCTGGTTAACATAGTACATGCCGCATTTCTCCGCAGCTTCGCGGATAGCATACTGGGCCTGTTTCTTCGTGCCTACGAAAAGCAGTGTGCCGCCCTGGGAGGTAATGTCGGCTACCGCACGGTAAGCGGTGTCTACCATACCGACCGTCTTCTGAAGGTCAATGATATGGATCCCGTTTCTTTCTGTGAAGATGAACGGAGCCATCTTCGGGTTCCAGCGTCTGGTCTGATGTCCGAAATGGACGCCTGCTTCGAGCAGTTGTTTCATCGAAATAATACTCATTTTTTCTCTCCTTTTTGGTTTTTCTTCCGCAGTTCTTTACGTGCTTTCCCGACAAGATAAGCACCGTGGGCGCACAGGATCTGCGTGATTATTTCGCAACTTTTAAAATATATCACAGTCTTCCCGGTTTTTCAAGTCTTTTTTACAGACTGTCAAGGAATGAAAGGACAGTTTTTTCATAAGTTTCCGGATCATGGGCGTAAGATCTCGCATGATCGGCCCCTTTGCAGACATAAAGGGTCTTCTCCCCTTTTGTCGCATAGTAATTATCATAGACCATATCGACCGGTACGAATTTGTCTTCCGAGCCGTGGATAAACAAGGCCGGCCGGAAATTCAGCTTCAGCTGTTCTTTGCAGGAAGCGTCTTTCAGATCATAGCCGGAAGTGATCTTCACGATCATGTTATCCGCTGCCAGGACGGCACCTTCCAGGGCTTTCAGATATTTCGGGAAGATGTGGCGGAATTCATCCAGCGTAGAGGAAAAACCACAGTCTTCGATGATTCCCCTGACCTGGGTCGGAAGATCATATTCGCCGGAAGCCATCATAACAGCCGCTGCCCCCATGGAGACGCCATGCAGGATGAGCTGTACATCCTCACCGAAAAGCAGGACCAGCTGGCGAGCCCAGGACACCACATCTCTTCTGTCCAGCCATCCGAAGCCCAGGATATTGCCTTCTGATTCTCCGTGGGCACGGTCATCTACCAGAAGCACATGATAGCCCTCTTTATGATAGAACTGGACCAGCCCTCCGAAATCCCACTCCGGCTCCGAGCGGAAACCGTGTACCAGGATGGCCGCCTTTTTCTGATTTTCCTCAGCTCTTATGAGGCGGGCCGTCAGTTTCAGGCCGTCATAGGAACGGACGTGGATGCGGTCCGGATGATGGGCTTCCACCCAGACTTTAGTCTCATCCAGAAGCTCCGCCCTTCTGATGCCGTCTGTATCTTCTCTCGCATCTTCAGAAGCTTTTCTGCCCCTTTTGATAACCGCTTTCGTATCCTTGTCACGCCTCACAAAAATAAGGCGGAATAAAAAAGCAGCCAGAGAGCCGATCATGGCTATAAATGAGATAAGTGTGATAAGGACAGCTCCCAAAGTGCTTTTAGACCTTTTATTATCTTTCATTCTGCATCTCCTTGAATGTAAATCTTATGGTTTGGTCAGGATATCCAGGGTATGGTTGCCGGCGCCTAAAAGGTCGGGCCGTTCGCAGGTAGCCAGGTGATATTCCATGTATTTTTCAAAAACAGACTCATCCATATCCGTGACCAGCTGCCGTATATAATTTGTGCAGCCATCGGCGGAAAGGACTTTTTTTCTTATCAGACCGGTTTTTTCATTATATCCTTCAATGTCCTCGGTCCTGTCAAAAGAAAACAGGTCAGAAATATCGTTTCTGATGTGGAAATCCTTATCCAGTTTCCCGTTTTCTAAAGATTCCAGGAGCTTTCCTTCCCTGAGGCCGTACTGGATGACACCGAATTCATTCATGCAGTAGCCGGCAAACAGAGTCCCGGCGGGCTTTAAGATACGGCGGCATTCTGTAAGGGCTTTGACTTTATCCTCTTTTGTAAAAAGATGATATAAAGGACCCAGGCAAAGGATGATATCGTAATGATCTTCAGGATACTTTGAAAGATCCAGGGCATTGCCCTTATGGATGGTCATAGATTTCAGACCCAGGCGTTCTCTTTTCTGCCGAAGGATCCCCAGATGATAATTGACAGGATCCAGGCAGGTCAGCTCGTGGCCTTCCTCAGAGAGGGGCACACTGTAACGGCCGGTAGCACAGCCAAGGTCCAGGATCTGTAAGCCTTTTCTTTCGCCGATATCCTCGTGGATGTACTTCATGGTGGTCAGGTACTCCACCCGTCCATAGGGCCTCAAAAGCCGTTTTTCTTCATTGTATTTGTTGTAATACGCTTCCAGTTCATTCATAGGTCATCGGAATCCATCCAGATGGTAAAGGGACCGTCATTTATCAGCGAGACCTGCATATAAGCGCCGAAAATACCGCACTGAACATCCGGCACATAGGTCCTGGCCTTCTCAATGATATAATCATATAAGGGTGAAGCACTCTCCGGCTTACCTGCCTTGATAAAAGAAGGACGGTTTCCTTTCCGGATATCGGCATATAATGTAAACTGTGAAATAAGCAGAAGCCCTCCGTTAACATCGCTTAAGGAGAGGTTCGTTTTTCCGTTCTCATCTTCAAATATCCTGAGGGAAGCGAGTTTTTTCACCATCTTATCGGCGATGGCTTCATTGTCCTCATCTGAAATACCGATCAGGACCAGGAAGCCCTGGCCGATCTTTCCTATAACCTCATCATCCACCGTGACCGATGCTTCTTTTACTCGCTGTACGACAAAACGCATGTTGTAATACTCCTGCTATTTATGATAGGGTTCGTTATGAAGGATCCGGAAGCTCCGGTAGAGCTGTTCCAGCAGAAATACCCGCATCAGCTGATGGGGAAAAGTAAGTGAAGAGAAGGACCAATGTTCCTTCGCTGATCTGAGAACTTCGTCAGAAAGCCCCAAAGATCCGCCGATGATAAAGCACAGCCGGCTTTTTCCCGCCGTCATCAGTGTATCCAGATTTTTCGCCATTCCCGGGCTGTCAAAAGACTTACCGTTGATGGCCAGGGCGATCACATGGCTGTCCGGAGGGATCAGTTTTATCAGCCGCTTCCCTTCGATATCTTTGATCTCCTCTTCTTCTTTCAGGGAAGCTTCTTCCGGTGTCTTCTCATCTTTTACTTCCCGTATCTCCACCTTCGCATACCGGGAAAGACGTTTTTCGTATTCCCGGCAGGCATCTTCAAAATACCGTTCTTTTATTTTACCAACACAAAGGATCGTGATATTGATCATTTTTTACCTGTTATTAACGTCCCGTGATCCGAGACCAGAAGATCTACAGAAATGTCCCAGGGCATCTGTGGCAGCTTTTCTTTCCTTATCTGGTCAGAAAAACACAGCCCGGCTTTTACACAGGGATGGGCTTCCATATAGCGGTCATAATAACCGCCCCCATAGCCTATCCTTCCCCCTTCTCTGTCAAACAGCAGGCCGGGTACCAGCATCAGGTCATCAGAAGATGGCGCATCTGGCTCAAGACCTTTTTCAATATCCGGTTCAGGAATACCTTTATAACCCTCTGTCAGGTCTTCGATCTTTAAGAGCCTGTAAAAAGTCATGTCCTGCCCTTCTACTTTTGGACAGAAAACAGCAGTTCCTTCTGAGATCAGCTCCCGGATCAGGCCCATGGTATCCGCTTCATCTCTGTAGGAGGCAAAGACAAACACCCGGGGAAATCCACCGTAGACCAGTTTTTTCACCGTTTCTCTTATCTTACGGTTTTTATCTTCCTTATCCGGAATACCGGCCCGTAAAAGCTGTGCTTCTTTCCTGAGAGCTTTTATCCTGGTCCTTATTTCATCATGCGTCATCTTCTTCGGCTCCGTAGATCTTATCGTGACGTTCTTTGACAGAGGTCAGACTTCCATCCGGATTTTTGATGACGATGCTTTCCAGCTGCGAGCGCAGGTTTTTCCGGAAAGCCAATACATATTCCAGCCGGAGGGCTTTCTGCTCTTCTTTCTCTTCTTCTGTCAGCCCTTCCTGTTTTGATTTTCTGGCCAGTTCATTGATCCTGGCAATCATTTTATCATCGATCACGTTCTGCTCCTTCTATGATCTTAAGTGCTGTCCTGATGCCGTCGATGGCAGCGGACATGATGCCGCCGGCGTAACCGGCGCCTTCTCCTGCGGGACAGACTCCTTTGATATTAGATTCATGCGACTCGTCCCTGAGGACCCTGACCGGGGACGATGTTCTGGATTCTACAGCAGAGAGCACGCTGTCTCCTCTGTCAAATCCATTGATCTTCTTCCCAAAGGCAGAAATAGCCTCTTTTAAGGCTTCCAGGACTTCTTCGGGGAAAATCCCGTTAAGGTCCGAAAAGCGGTAATATCCCTTCATTTCAGGCGTTACAGAGCCAAAGGTGTCAGAGACCTGCCCTTTCAGGAAATCCTCATACAGCTGGACCGGGATCTGGCCCCGGCCTGCCTCAAAGGCTTTTCTTTCCAGACTGCGTTGAAGCTCAATACCGCTTAAGGGATGATCGGAATGAAAGTCTTCGGGAAACACCTGCACCACAATGCCGGCGTTGGCATTTTTAGAATCCCGGGCATGGTAGGACATGCCGTTGACCGCCAGCCCTCCTTCTTCCGAAGAAGCATTGACTACATAACCTCCGGGACACATACAGAAAGAATACACGCCCCGGCCGTTTTTCGCCTGGTAAGAAAGCTTATACGGCGCGGCACCCAGTTCTTCATAATCCAGCGTTCCATACTGGGACAGGGTGATCATCTCCTGGCTGTGTTCCATACGGATACCTACGGCAAAGGGTTTTTTCTCCATGGTAAACCCGCGGTCATACAGCATCTGGAAAGTATCTCTTGCAGAGTGACCGGTGGCCAGGATCAGCCGGTCGCAGGGAAGGATCATTTCGTGATTCACTTCCACTGCTTTAAAACTGCCATCTTCGATCAGAATATCGGTAAGACAATGCCGGAATAAAACGGAAGCTCCTGAATCTACCAGCTTTTTCCTGAGGTTCTTTACCACTTCCGGAAGGATATCGGTGCCGATATGAGGCTTAGCATCATAGAGGATCTCTTCCGGCGCTCCGCATTCATAAAAGGTCTGAAGCACAAAAGCCCCATAATGCTGGCTGTCTTTGATCAATGTATTCAGCTTTCCGTCAGAAAAAGTGCCGGCGCCGCCCTCCCCGAACTGGATATTAGATTCTGTGTCCAGTTCTCCGGTGGCAAAGAAATGTTCCGTCTTCTTTTTCCGGGTGTCCGCGTCATCGCCCCTTTCCAGCACGGTGACAGAGGCTCCCGAAAGAGATAAGATCAGGGCCGCAAACAAGCCGCAGGGACCGCTGCCGGCCACCACGACCTTCAGCGGCTTTTCTATTTCCGGAATATGCATCTTTTCAGCAGGTTCATTCACTGCCACTTTGCACACATAGAAAACATCCGGTTTTTTACGGGCATCGATGCTCCTTCTCAAAAGTCTTAAGGAATGGATCTTGACTTTCCTTTTCCCTAAAGCCTTTTTAACAGAAGCTTCCAGATCTTCTTTTGTGTAGGAAACAGGGAGTTTGATATTGTCCAGGATCATCGGTCAAATCCTTTTACATGTTCTCCGGCGATCTTACCGCTGCCGAAAGCAAAATGAAGGTTATATCCGCCGCAAAGCCCATCCATATCCAGCAGTTCCCCGGTAATAAACAGGTTCTTTATCAGGCGGGATTCAAAATCCTCGCTCACTTCAGAAAGCGGGACACCGCCGGAAACCGACTGGGCATCCATAAAGCCGCCATGACCAGTCACCGGATAAGAAAAATGTTTGATCTCATGAATGAGCTTCTGTTTTTCATTTGCTTTAAGAGATGACAGGGGCCGGGAGGGACGGATCTCTGCTTTTCTTAAGATAACGGGAATCAGTTTGGAAGGAAGCCAGCCTCTTAAATAAGACCCGGTCTCTTTCGCAGATGATCCCTCAAATAAAAGACCGGACAAAGTTTCTTCTGTATGATCCGGAAGAAAATCGATCTTTATATCCACTGTCTTTCCATTATCCAGCATTTTTACTGCTTCATGACTCAGCTGGAAGACAGGAATGCCGGAAATACCCGTTTCTGTAAGCTGGATCTCGCCCGTATGATGCATATCCAGAAAACTTACAGAAACTTTAGTGCGCACCCCTGCCCAGGCTTTTTCAAAGCCTTCATTTCCGGTCAGTTTTACCAGGGCAGGCAACGGCTTATCCACTTTATGCCCCAGCTCTTCCAGCAGCTGATAAGCATTAAAAGGGAGCTTATCCTTGACACCGGCAGGAGAACCGCAGCATAAGATACAGGAGGAAAAAGAAAATCTTTCTCCTCCGCATAAAACGGTAAAGCCATCAGCATCATTCTGAATGGCCGTTACCGGACTGTTTGACTTTATTTCCACATCATGATCTTTCACCGCTTCTGTCAGGACAGAGACCACGGAGGATGCCTGGGCGCTGGCAGGATACAGATAACCATTCCTGTCTTCTGTCAGCATGCCAAGTCCGGCAAAAAGTCTGACGGCATCGTCTGTAGTAAAGCGTGAAAGAAAATGTTTTGTAAAAGCCGGATCTGAGCTGTAATAGCAGCTTTCATCCATCCGGCGGTTGGAGAAGTTGCATCGGCCGTTTCCTGTGACCATCAGCTTCTTCCCCGGCTATTCTTTTTTTTCAAAAACCGTAACAGATAACCCGCGTTTCCCCGCCATGAGGGCGGCCATTAAGCCAGAAGCGCCGGCCCCGATGATCCCTACGTCTCTCATGATCTCATGATATGCAGGCGGTCAGCCAGCTTCAATATCTTCTTTCCTGCCGGGAGTTCCCTTAACTGCTGCCTGGTAAGCACACCAAAGTACAGCACCAGCACACCATAGACGATGATCCCGAGGACAGCTGAAACCAGCACGATCAGAAGGTTCATCAGTTTTCCGGAAACAAAGCGGCTGAAGATGAAGGATACAACAAAGCAGACCAGCCCCATAAAGAAGGCAGCGCCGGCAGGTAAGGCAATGGTCCGTAAAGGATCCGGAAGATAACCAGTCACCTTATAGACACTGTGCAGATTCAAGACAGCCATCACCAGTCCGAAGACCATGTAGGCAATGATCACACTGTAAATGCCGGCTTTGAATACGAACAGCAGCAGTACGATCAATACCAAATGAACTCCCAGGCTGACAGCCGCGTGGATCACCGGTTTTCTCATATGGTCCAGCCCCTGCAGGATGGCATTCGTCACGGTAGAAAGGGAGAAAAACACCACCGCAAGGCTTCCTGCGATCAGATACCGTTTCGCATCGTCCGAGATGGAGGGGAACAATAATTTGGCCAGGTTCCCGCCGATGACCGTAAGCGCAAAGGCGCAGGGGATCGCGATCAGCATGGTGACAGAGATTGTTAAGGAGATCTTTTTCAGCATCTCCCGTTTATTGTTTTCTACAAAGGCTTCCGTCAGAGACGGGATCAGCGCCGAGGCAATGGCCGATGAAAAGGCCACCGGCAGATGGATCAATAGTAAATAAGCACTGTTATAGTTGCCCCAGATGGAAGAATATTCAGAAAGTGAAAGGCCTTTTTTCTTCATGGCCGCGTTAAACAGGGCTGTATCCAGTATATCGATGCTGTTGTAGCAGGCAGTGGAAAGGATCACCGGGACGGCTGTCAGTACCAGGATCTTCATGAGGCTGGAATAGCTCTTTACCTGGGTGTGGCGGTCCAGTTCCAGCTGTTTTCTGAAAGTAGGACGGAACCAGAAAAATACCAGACCGCAGAATAATAAGGCGGTCAATGCACCGGCTCCGGTACCGATGGTGCCGCCGGCCGCGCCCCAGGAAGCATCAAGGCCACTGGTGCCGTTAGCAGCGTCCAGCATAGCCCCATGCCGGAACAGGACGGAAGCCATACCTACGGAAACAAAAGCATTGATGATCTGCTCCAGGATCTGGGAGATGGCTGTGGGGATCGTAGTCTGCATGCCCTGGAAAAAGCCTCTGAGGACCCCCAGGACGGTCATGATAAACACCGTAGGCGCCATCCATTTCAAAGGTAAGGCGGACATGGGGCTGTTCATCACCTTATCACAGAACCAGTCAGCTCCGAAATAAGTAAGGAGCGCAAACACAAAGCCCACGGATACCGCGAAGATCATGGCCGTTTCCAGGATACGCCGGGTCTCTACCCACCGCTTCAGCGCCAGCCTTGCGCTTACCATCTTAGATACAGCCAGGGGAAGGCTGTAGGAAGATAATAAAAGCAGGATGGTATAGACGGAATAGGCCGTGGAATAATAACCATTACCTTCCTGGCCGATGATCCGTACCATGGGAATGCGGTACAGCATGCCAATAAAGCGCACTAATACCGACGCTACCGCCAGGATACCGCCGTGGACCAGGAAATTTTTCTTATTGTTTTCTTTCATAGGGTCCCTCCGATAAAAGGGAATGACTTATCTTGTTATATTTAAAGAAGCCAGGATAGCTTCCTGCTTCTCTTCCATTTGAAGGCGTTCACTGTCTTCCATGTGATCATAGCCCATAAGATGCAGCATGCTGTGGGCGATCAGGAAGGCATATTCACGCTTTTGTGAATGTCCGTAAGCCTCTGCCTGTTCTTTGACCTTTTCAAGAGAGATCATGATATCGCCCATCATGAATTCCCCTGTATCCGGGTCAAAAACATCGTCACTGTCTTTCAGTGAATCAAAATCTGCCGGCGTTTCAAAATCCGCCATAGGGAAAGACAGTACATCAGTGGGGGCATCGATCTTTCTGAAATCACGGTTGATTTCATGAATGCCCTCATTATCCGTCAAAGTCACAGAAACCTGCACATCATAGGGACAATGTTCATGGTCAAGGGCCGCTTCTATCACTTCTTCGGCTGTTTTTCTTACATCAAAATCAAAGGAAGCTTCCACTTCCTGATCCAGGAACAATGTCATAGATGAGGTCCTCTTCTCACGCTTTTCGGATAGGGTCTGGGCTTTTCTTCCCTCAGCTGCCGGGCTTCGTATTTTTCATAAGCTTCCACGATCTTCTGGACCAGGGGATGACGGACCACATCCTTGTTGGTAAGTTCGGTGATGGCGATGTCATCGATACCTTTTAAGATACGGATGGCCAGATCCAGGCCGGACTGAGTGCCGGCGGGCAGATCCTTCTGTGTGCGGTCACCGGTGATGACGCATTTGGAATTGAAGCCGATACGGGTCAGGAACATCTTCATCTGGGATGGTGTGGTGTTCTGGGCTTCATCCAGGATGATATAGGCATTATCCAGTGTACGTCCCCTCATATAAGCCAGGGGTGCTACTTCGATGGCGCCTCTTTCCAGGTTGTGGGCAAAGGCTTCTGCCCCCATGATCTGGAATAAGGCATCATACAGGGGTCTTAAGTAAGGATCGATCTTACTCTGCAGATCACCGGGAAGATAGCCCAGCTTCTCTCCTGCTTCAATAGCCGGCCGGGTCAGAATGATCTTATCCACTTCCTGGGATTTGAAAGCATTGACAGCCATGGCGATGGCCAGGAAAGTTTTGCCGGTGCCGGCAGGGCCTACACCGAAGGTGATCATGCACTGTCGCATGGCATCTACATATTTTTTCTGGCCCAGGGTCTTGGGTTTTACAGGCTTTCCGGAAACAGTGCGGCAGATCGTGTCTTTATCGATCTCCACGATCTTATTACTTTCTCCATTTTCGGAAAGCATGATGGCGTAATCCACCTGCTGTTCCGTAATGATATTGCCGCGGTGCGAAAGCTCCAGAAGATCCATCAGCACCTGCCTGGCCCTGGCAACGCTTTCTTCGCCGCCGGAGATGGTGACACCGTCTGAACGGTCCACGATGCTGACGGACAGCATTCTTTCGATTTTCTTGATATTTGTGTCAAAAGCGCCGAAGACATTTTTCTGATGCTCCAGCGGGATATTCATAATGGTATGGGTATCTTCCAAGTTTCTGATCACCTCATAGGATAAAGCATATTCTGTGGAAAAAAGGCCGCGTAAAAATGCGCGGCCTCCGTTTCCTGATGTTTATAGATCCGGAAATTCCGGATGCAGGCGGTGGATCAGTATTTACGCTTTCTGGCAGCCTCGGATTTTTTCTTCCTTCTGACTGAGGGCTTCTCATAAGCCTCGCGCTTTCTGATCTCCTGCTGAATGCCCGCTTTGGCAACGTTTCTCTTGAAACGGCGAAGCGCTGAATCCAGCGTCTCATTTTCTTTTACGATAACAGTCGACATCTATCTTTTCACCTCCTTCAGGTGCAGATTAAAACACACGCCCATAAAGTATAGCATATCTTTTCAGAATGTCAAGCTTATTTCGTACCGAAAATGCGGTCGCCGGCATCGCCCAGACCCGGGCAGATATAGGCATTCTCATTCAGCTGCCGGTCTACCTGGCCAATGTAGATCTGAACGTCCGGATGATCTTTGTGAAGCCGCTCCACACCCTCCGGTGCGGCGATGATGCAGATAAATTTGATCTGCTTTCCACCCTTTTCCTTTATCATACGGATGGCATCTGAAGCTGAACCGCCGGTAGCCAGCATGGGATCCAGGACCACGATAGTGCGTTCTTCGATGGGTGAAGGCAGTTTGCAGTAATATTCATGAGGCTCATGTGTAACAGGATCCCGGTACAGGCCAATATGGCCGATCTTAGCTGAGGGGACTAAGGATGTGATACCACTGACCATACCCAGGCCTGCCCTTAAGATAGGAACGATAGCCAGTTTTCTTCCTGCAACTACAGGACTCATACATTTTTCAATGGGAGTCTCCACTTCCACATCTTCCAGCGGAAGGTCATTCAAAGCTTCAAAGCCTTCCAGCATGGCGATTTCTTCAATGATTTTACGGAACTCATTCGTCCCGGTATTTTTATCTCTGATCATGGTAATCTTATGCTTGATCAGGGGATGCTCCTGTACAAAAACATTGTCCTCAGGACCGTATGGAATCGTTGACATAAATATCTCCCTTCTTTCTGGAAAGATTAAATTTCTTCCTTCCATTATGCAACAAAAGCAGGCCTTAAGTCAATAAAAAATTACTTTTTTTATCTTTTCAAATATACTTGACAAGCTTAGATTATTATGTTATTATTCACTTCGTGCTTTTTAAGGCGCGTTGGTCAAGCGGCTAAGACGCCGCCCTCTCAAGGCGGAAACACGAGTTCGATTCTCGTACGCGCTATCTCATAAAAAAACTCCGGTTTCAACGCCGGAGTTTTTTGTTATCTGCCGGAAGTAATGAACTTGACAGCCTCTCTTACATTCTTTACCGGGACACATAAAGGTTTCAGTTCATCTTCTACGTCTTTTAGTGAAACTGAGGGAAGCATGATCTTGTTAAACCCCAGTTTGACAGCTTCTCTTACCCGGAGATTTGCCTGAGAGACGCCTCTGATCTCACCGGTAAGCCCTGCCTCACCAAAGCAGATCAATTGTGGTGATACCGGTATGTCATAGAATCCGGAGATCACGGCACATAAAAGTGCCAGGTCCAGGGAGGGTTCTGACAGTTTCAGACCACCAGTCAGGTTTACATACACATCATATTCTCCCAGGGTCAGGGAGGCTCTTTTCTCCAATACAGCGATCAGCAGATTCAGGCGGTTGTAATCGATGCCGGCTGCGGTCCTTCTGGGCAAACCAAAAGCCGTTCTTGCAACTAAAGCCTGGAGCTCTAATAAAAGAGGCCTGGTGCCTTCCATGACACAGGTGACGACAGAACCGGAAGCATTTTCTGGCCGCCCGGACAGCATGTAGGCAGAAGGATTTCTTACTTCTATAAGTCCCTTATTCCCCATTTCAAAAACACCCACTTCATTCGTGGCGCCGAAACGGTTTTTTACAGCCCGGATCAGCCGGTAGTCAGCTGACCTCTCTCCTTCAAAATACAGGACCGTATCCACCATATGCTCCAGCACCCGGGGGCCGGCGACCATGCCTTCTTTCGTCACATGGCCGATGAGGAAGATAGAGATCTTTTCTTTTTTTGCCAGCTGCATGAAGAAAGCGGCACATTCTCTTACCTGAGACACAGAACCGGGAGCCGATGAGATATCTTCCCGGAACATGGTCTGGATAGAATCGATCACCAGGATATCTGGTTTTTCTTTCCCCACCAGGGCTTCGATCTCACTAAGATCTGTTTCAGCTGCCAGACGGATATCCTCCTTATCTGCACCCAACCTCACAGCCCGCATTTTGATCTGCTGCAGGGATTCTTCTCCGGAAACATATAAAACACTGGATCCATGGGAAGAAAGATAACCGCAGACCTGCAGCAAGATTGTGGACTTTCCTATGCCGGGATCACCGCCCAGCAGGATGAGTGATCCCGGAACGATGCCGCCGCCCAGGACCCGGTCCAGCTCTTCCATGCCGGAAGACAAACGTTTATGCTCTTCCAGGGATACTTCTTTAAGCCATACGGCTTCTCTGTTATAAGAGGCTTTCTTTTTAGAAATGCCGGAAGGAGCCTGTATATTTTTAACAGGCTCCTCCACAAAACTGTTCCATGCATGGCAGGACGGGCACTGGCCCATCCATTTGGCACTTTCGTACCCGCATTCCTTACAGAAAAAAACTGTACTTTTCTTAGGCATATCAGGCTTTCCTTGTAAATGTGAGTGTATCTTTTTCCTTGCCTATGACAATGGTATCATTTTCCTGGAAAGTACCGTCTAACAGCTTCTCGGCCAATTCATCTTCTACCAGGTTCTGGATAGCCCGGCGCAAGGGACGGGCGCCATACTTAGGATCATAGCCTTTCTCCATCAGAAGCTCTTTGGCTGAGGGTGTGAATTTCAGAGAAAGATTCATCTGGGAACGGGCCCGCTTTGTGATATCCTTCAGCATGATATTGACGATATCCTTCATATTCGCCTTATCCAGCGGATGGAAGACGATGATCTCATCGATCCGGTTTAAGAACTCCGGTTTGAAGGTGCGCCGCACGGCTTCCATGACCCGGTCTTTCATGACCTGGTAATCAGCTTCTGCACTGGGCTTTGCGCCGAATCCCAGGACTTTAGGCGTAATGATGTTTTCTGCGCCGCAGTTGGATGTCATGATGATGATCGTGTTCTTAAAATCGATCTTCCGGCCCTGGGAATCAGTGATCTGTCCGTCATCCAGGACCTGCAGCAGGATATTAAATACATCGGGGTGTGCCTTTTCGATCTCATCAAAAAGCAGCACCGAATAAGGATTCCTGCGGATCTTTTCAGAAAGCTGGCCGCCTTC
>CACZSO010000335.1 GCA_902783795.1 uncultured Eubacteriales bacterium | reverse complement strand
CTGTGTGTGTTGACGGCCAGGACAATGACCATAAACTCTGCAAGAGAAATAATGAGGACAGCTGCGATAGTCTTCGGTATCAGGGGCAGATCCTTTAAAAAGGCACCGGCAGCATGCAGACCCTTTTTTATGAGCCGCCAGAGGGCCGCAGATCCTTTGGTCAGCAGCACCGCCGCTCTCCAGATCACGGTGTTTCTGATAAGTGTCCGGGTCTTCAGCCGGGCGGAGACACTCATGCAAAGCCCCAGGACTGCCATGGCGGCCAGAAGAAGCAGGCCTGCCAGGAGGACTCCGTCCCATATTTCACTGATCCTGCCACTGTCGAGCCAGAAAGCCAGGGGGACTATAATGAGGATCCCACAGACCGCCAGCATCAGATCAAAGGGGACCCGGTCAAGAAGGCCCGGCACCACTTCCTCTGTGCCGTTTCTCCTTCCGGAAACACACATCAGGCTGATAAAGAAGAACAGGGTCAATCCCAGGGCTGCTGCCACGATGATCCATATGGAGATCTTCAGGGAATAAAGGACATCTGTCAGCTGCTTTCTGAAAGAAAACACATCGGGCTTTGCGGAGCCGGCTTCTTCTGCTGCCTTTAAGGTGAAAACAGCATTTTTACTCCCCGGAGCATGATAGGGCACGGGAATGGGGTTCTGGGTATAAAGATCTGCATACCAGAACTCAAAAATCTGGTATTCTTCCGAATCTGTTTCCTCATTTGTTTCCGCCAGGAAATATGCGGCATACGGCCAGGAGGTGATCTCATCCGCACCCGCTGTTTTCAGTACCGTCTTTCCTGTCTCATCCAGAAGATCAAAGGCCATGCTCCCGCCGGTCTCTATCACCGGCTTTTCCGCAGCATTGGATACTTCCGTCAAAAAATACAGGCCCTTATTACCAAGTTCGTGACGGATCATCTGGATATAGATACTGTCTTTACTCTGGGTATAAACACCGGCATCGATCATATATAAGCCCGTTAAGAGGCTGATGATCAATATGGCCAGTGAAAGGATGCAGCCGGCAAAAAGAACAGCTTTTCCTCCTGTGCTCCTTGCGAAACGTTTCATTTCTCCTCTCCTTTCACGCTCACAGATCTTCCATCTTATAACCCTGTCCGAAGATCACTTTCAGATAACGGGGATCCGCCGGGTCGATCTCGATCTTTTCCCGGATATGCCGGATGTGGACCGCCACCGTATTGTCTGATCCAAAAGGCTTTTCTTTCCATATCAGCTGGTATATCTCCTTCGGAGAAAAGACACGGCCGGGTTCACTCATCAGAAGTTTCAGGATATCATATTCTTTTGGAGTCAGGGACACTGGCTTACCATCTGCTGTCACTTCTTTTTTCACATCATCCAGTTCGATCCCGCCGTTTACTAGTACTTCACCGGAAGTCGTATTGCTGCCCAATTTCATGTACCGCCGTAAGGCTGAGTGGATCCTGGCTTTCACCGCCATAGGATTAAAAGGCTTCGTAATATAGTCGTCGGCGCCGATATTCAGTCCTAAGATCATGTCTGTGTCTTCTGATTTCGCCGTAAGTAATATGACGGGAACATTGGATATTTCACGGATCTTATGAAGCGCTGTGAGACCGTCCATTACCGGCATCATGATGTCCAGAAGCACCAGGTGGATCTCTTCCTGCTGAAGAATATCCAGGGCTTCTTTTCCGTTACAGGCAGTGTACAGATGATATTCGGGGTCGGAAAGATAGATTAAAAGAGCGTTGACGATATCTTTTTCATCATCACAGATCAGGATATTAGCCATGGTTTTCTCCCTTGATTCGTTGATAAGGATATTATAGCGGGGAGAAATGGAAAAAGATAGAGGGAGAAAGATTAAGATATGATTAAGGACACCTCATCCGTCTGCTTCGCAGACACCTTCCTCTCAAGGGGAAGGCCTGGCCTACGCACCCGCCTTCCCCTTGAGGGGAAGGTGGCCCGCAGGGCCGGATGAGGTGTCCCTAAAAAACTAAATTAAACTACCAAACCAGCTTATCAGAAATCAGAAGGTGATCTTTTCGGAGTCATCCTGCTTTCTGGGAGCTGCGAAAGGATTCACAGCTACTTTCTCATGAAGCTGCATGAGCTTCTTATCTCCGGCGTAGCTGACATAGCTGACATCATCGAAGAACATGGTGGGCTGAGTTTCCTTATCCCAGGCGGGCCAGCACTTTAAGCCGCGTCCGTTGGGAGATCCGGTATGGGCAAAGGCCATATATGCGCCGAAATAGTCATTCTGAACATTCTCAGAAGCGATGTCTTCGTTGCAGATGGCGATCACATCGGCATTTCCGAAAGCGAAGGGGATGTCGGAGCAGTGCCATGCCGGCATGCCGCCCCTATACGGGAACTCATAAGCGAACAGATAGCTGTAGGAAGGTGCGCAGCCCGCATCCACTCTCATATCAAAGAAGTCATAAGCACCGGCGCGGTTGGACATGGGCAGCAGGTTCAGGATGTTCTTTCTGGGGAAAGCTTTCTTGAACTCTTCGATGAGCTGGAGACCGATCTCTTCGCCATACTGGTCGGTGATCATCTTCACGCGCTCTTCTTCCGGAACATCGTTCTTATTTTCCACATTGGAACGGAAGCCCATTTCCGCGATCACAGAACCGCCCATGATGGGGATGGTCTTGCCGTGCTCGGTATAGCCCACATTCCAGGCAGTGCCCAGATACCAGTCATTGGGAACCGGAGACCACATCATCATGCCGCCGGACAGGCCCTTCTCTTCCAGTTCGGGCTCCAGGGCATTAAAGGCTTTAAAGAGCTCGTCCACCGGCACTTCCTGCAGGCAGGTCACATCGCTGCCGCCCAGCTTCTTGATCAGCAGTTCGGCGATCTCCTTGTCATGGCGCTGGAAGTTTCCGCCGAAGGGACGGCTGGCGCCGCCGGACATGATAATGCCTTTATGGAACAGGCCGTCAGCCTCGGGGATCTGCATCAGATCCTGGACTTTCATACCGCCGCCGGACTGGCCGAAAATGGTCACGTTATCCGGATCGCCGCCGAACTGGGCAATGTTCTCATGGACCCATTTAAGGGCTTCGACCATATCCGCATGGCCGGCATTTCCGGAATTATGGAATTTCTCGCCGAAAGCAGAAAGATCGAAATAGCCCAGCATGTTCAGACGATGGTTGATGGTCACACAGACCACATCGCCCTTCTTAGCCATATTGTCACCTTCATAGGCGATCATTTCGATGGAGGAACCGGCTGCGTATCCGCCGCCGTGAAGCCATACCATGACCGGTTTCTTTGCCTGGTCACAAAGCTCTGTGGACCATACATTCAGGTACAGGCAGTCTTCTGATTCTGGCCAGAAACGATGGGGGATCAGCAGGTTCATGTTGGGTGAGTTGGGGCTCATCAGAGGTGCCACATACCCGTATGACTGAGCGTCTTTCACACCTTCCCAGGGTTCTACGGGAACAGGCTGCTCAAATCTCTTTGCGGTAGCGTACTGGATACCATGGAAGCAGTAAACGCCGTCAAAGAAGAAGCCACGGAGTTTGCCGGCTTTTGTGCAGACAACAGCGTCGTCTGTGCCGGCTTTGAATACTTTTGCCATAAAAATACTCCTTTCAGATTTTCATATTTCTATTTTATAGCAGAAAAAATGCGCGGTCAAGTAGAGGCCGCGCTTTTTTTCTGTTTTTCGCCTGCTCTTTACAAACTGGCCCCGTTGCTGTATGTGGCTACCCCTCCACTTTACTGGCCTTTCTGCTGTACGTGGTCTCCACTCTACTTACTGGCCCTCTACTTACTGTGGCCACCCCTCCACTTTACTGGCCGTTCTACTGTACGTGGCCTCCTCTCTACTATGTATACCTGCCTGCGGTGACATATAGTACTTTCCGGGAGGCGCTTCCGCTTGGGTCCGGTGCCCTAACGGTACGTAAACTCAGCT
>CACZSO010000334.1 GCA_902783795.1 uncultured Eubacteriales bacterium | reverse complement strand
ATTAAGGATTCCATATCAGACATCGTCGTGTATCAGTATGAGGAGATCACGCGCTACGAGTATGAGGTGCGCTTCCTGAACCCGGTGGAAAAGGAGGAACAGGAGCGTTTCCGGAAGACGGCCGCCCGCTATGCCGGGGATACCGCCTTTGTGATGACCGAAAATATGGCATTGAAGCATCACAAAAAAGAAGGGTCCGTGAATCTGATCACCGTGGAAGACGATGTGGATTTTTCTTCCTTTGTCACGTTCCGGAAGGGAAAGCATCTGCTGGAATTTCCCGGGACCGGTGAAGCCGCCCTGAATAAGGCGATGGCAGATGACCTGGATCTGAAAGCCGGCGATGAAGCTGTGATGCGCCTCGATGATCAGGAGTATACCGTCAGGATCAGCGCAGTTTTTGACAATTACATCTACAATTATCTCTTCATGACGGATGAGACATACACGATGCTGACGGGGAAGACGCCGGAAAAAAATACCGCTTATGTCCTGAAGCGTCCGGATGCCCCGGATGCTACGGCGCGGCTGTTAAATCAGGACAATGTGGTCAATGTAACCGCGGGGAGTCTTTTGAAGGACAGGATCGGCAGCATCATGGATAATCTGATCTACATCGTTCTTCTGACCATTATCAGCGCGGCGCTTTTAGCCTTCATCGTGATCTATAACCTGATCAATATCAACATTACCGAGCGCATGCGGGAGATCGCGACGGTGAAGGTGCTCGGCTTCTATCCTGAAGAGGCGGCTGTGTATGTGCTGAGAGAGAATGTCCTGCTGACCCTTTTAGGCGCCCTTCTGGGCGTGCCCCTGGGGATCTGGCTGAACAGTTTTGTGGTGAGCGCCATTAAGGTAGACCTGGTGAGTTTTATACCCCGGGTGAAGCTGCCCAGCTTCTTCTATGCCATAGCTCTGACCTTCCTGTTTTCCCTGATGGTCTATACGGTGATGATGCGGAAGCTGAAAAAGATCGATATAGCTGCTGCCTTAAAGGCCGCGGAATAAAAAGGGCCGGACTTAAAGTCCGGTCTTTTTTACTGGATCGTGTGCTCCGTGATCTGATTGAAAAGCGGCTGGAACCGCTTCCTTTCCGAGGCCAGGCAGACTAAATAGTATTCGGCCTGGCACTCCGGGTCCGCGATGGGGATATTGACCCTGCCGGGCATGGTCTGGCCGCGGCGGATGAAATAATCGGTGGAGAAGATCGGATAGTCTGAATTCACGGCCAGCTCCCGGAAGGAATCGTCCTCGATCTGGACCAGATAACGGCTGTTCGGTGTTTTTTCCCGATGGATTTTAGACCAGAAGCCGATCTGGGAAAGCAGCAGGATCGGAAGACCGTCCAGATCTTTTAAGTGGATCTCCGGATAGAAAGACAGAGGATTGCCGCTGGTGAGAGAGATATAAAGATGCTCGCTGCCGCATTTTTGACTGTAAAACAAAGGATCTTCCGGCTTGTAGTGAAGGACGGCCAGCTGATAGATCCCCTGCTTAAGGTGATCTTCAAAAAGAGAATCCTCCCCCATATCGGCAGATATTGTCATACCGCTGAAGACATGATTGATGATGGGTGTCAGCACGGTCTGAGGGATCGGGGCACAGAAGCCGATGGATATGGTATGCAGGCTTCGATCATAGGACCTCACCTTGGCTTCAAAATCCTGACCAGCCAGGAGTACCTGCCGCGCGTATTCGGCAGCTTTTATCCCGGTACGGTTCAGTGCCAGATGGTTTTTGGTCCGGACGAACAGGGGCACGCCCAGCTCATCCTCCAGCTGCTTCATGGACCGGGTCAGGGTAGGCTGGGAGGTGTGCAGTTTTTCCGCGGCTTCACTTAAGGTGCCATAGGTGTAAAAGGCTGTCAGCTGTTCTAAAAGTCTTAATTCTACCATAGTTATTCTCCTCTTTAAAACCCTCTTGCCTACTATTCATATATGAATAACAGAATCTATGATTGGTATTGTACATCAGGCTGGGACTGTTGTAAACTGTTAATGTAAAAAAACGTGGCAGACGGATCAGGATATCCGGAAAACCGGCTGACCGGATAAGAAAACAGAAGCATAAGGCGGCCGTCAGGCATGAACAAGCATGTAAGGAGGAAGAAAGATGGAGTATATCACACTGTATAACGGGATCCGGGTTCCCGCCCTTGGTTTAGGCACCTTCATGATCAGCCCGGAAGATACGGAAAAGTCCGTTTACGCGGCTCTGAAGCTGGGCTACAGGATGATCGACACCGCAAACGCCTATATGAATGAAGAGGCGGTGGGCAAAGCGCTGAAAAAGGCTTTTGATGAAAACATCGTCAAAAGAGAAGATGTCTTTATTTCCACAAAACTGTGGCCTACGGTCTATGAAGACGAGACGGCTGTGGATAAGACATTGGAGCGCCTGGGCTTATCCTATGTGGACCTTCTGTTCATTCACCAGCCGGCGGGTAATTTCATGGCAGGCTACCGGCAGCTGGAAGAAGCGTTTAAGGCAGGCAAAGCCCGCTCCCTGGGGATTTCAAACATGAATGGGGAAAAGCTGGAACGGCTGCTGGCCGAAGCGATCATCATGCCTCACGTGATCCAGCTGGAAGCCCATCCCTACTGCACGGAACAGGAGATCATGGGAAGGCTCGCGGAGTACGGGACCCGGATGATGGGCTGGTATCCTTTAGGACACGGAGACCCGGGGCTCCTCAGAGAAGAGGTCTTTACAAAGCTTTCGGACAAATATCATAAGAGCAGCGCCCAGATCGTCCTGAGATGGCATACGCAGAAAGGCTTCATGACCATCCCCGGCTCCCGGAATCCGGACCATATCCGGGACAATGCGGATATCTTCGATTTTACGCTGACAGAAGAGGAAATGGCGGAGATCGCGAAGCTGGACGGGACGAAAAAATATTACATACCGGATGAGGCTCAGGTGGAAAGATACGCCGAGATGCACCTTCCCTTTGAAGGGTAAGAAATAAGGAGGATCAGGATGAAAACATGGTTGATTACCGGCTGCAGTGCCGGAGGGATCGGCGCAGGCATCGCCAAGGCCGTACTGGAAAGAGGATATCAGGCGGTGGTGACCGCCAGGAATACAGAGAAAGTCCGGGAGATCGTGGAAGCCTATCCGGAAACAGCCCTGGCGCTCTCTCTGGATGTGACTGATGAAGAAAGCATTAAAGCCGCGGTTCAGGCGGCGTATGACAGATTCGGAACCATCGATGTGCTGGTGAATAATGCCGGGTATGCTTACCGTTCCTCCATAGAAGAAGCGGAGAAGGGAGGGCTGGATCTTATGTATCAGACGAACCTGTTCGGACCGATCCGTCTGATACAGGAAGTGCTTCCCATCATGCGGAACCAGGGCAGCGGCGCCATCATCAATGTGTCCAGCATAGCTGCCGTACGGACCGGCGCGGCTTCCGGCTTCTATGCTTCCAGCAAAGCGGCCCTGGAGCTTATGAGTGAAGGCCTGGCGGCGGAAGTGAGACCTTTAGGGATCAAGGTGCTGATCGTAGAACCCGGAGCTTTCCGGACTCACTTTTATGACAGCTCTCTTAAAGGGTCTAAGATGACCATTGACGCCTATAAGACGACGGCATGGACACGGTCCGTGGATAATTCCGTCAACCTGCAGAATCAGCCGGGGGATCCGGATAAGGCCGGCGATGTGATCATAGACGTGATCGAGAGTGAAAATCCGCCGCTCAGGCTGCTGTTAGGCTCGGATGCCGTGAAAGCGGTCACGGGCACGCTGAAGCAGCGGCTGGAAGAGATCGCTGCCTGGGAAGACAAATCCGTAAAAACAGATTTTTAAACGAGATAGCTGCCGTTCTGATCCATAGACGGCAGCTATCAACATAAAAAGAGACCGCCTTGCCTTTTGAAGCCACCTGTTTTATAATACAGGGAGGAGGTGCGGATATGGACTGGATGAAGATGGTCATGGACGCGGGAGAGAAACTGGACCGCAGGAAAGAGATCTGCGATCCGGAGGAGATCCGGCAGATCGTGGAGCTTTTAAAGACCGGGACAGAAGAGAAAAAACCTAAGGCTGCCCGGCATCTGGCCCGCTGTTATGAACACGGCTTTGGCGTGGAGAAAGACTTTAAGAAGGCCTGGGAGCTGTTTCGCTCCTGTGCGGATGATAAGGATATCTCCAGCGCTTATTATGTGGGATACCTTATGAAATACGGGCCGGAGGAGATCCGGAATGAAGTACGGTCCGGATATTATCTGGAAAAAGCCCTGGCTTCCGGCAATGAAAACGCGATCCGTTCCGGACGCCGGCTGTGCAGGGAAAGTGAATGGTTTTGTATAGATTTTTCTCCGGTGCATGACGTGCTCCTTAAGAATCCGGACGGAACCCTTTCTCCCATGGATGAACCCTTTTTTAAGAGTGAAAAGATCGCAGACGGAGATTATTTGATCCTGTCTGCCGGGGACTTCAGCTATGTCATTTCTGACGGAAAGAAAGGCATAGCCGTGGACGGCGGTTATGGTGCCGGCAATATCCGGAAATACATGGAAAAGATCAGCGGGGCTTCGGTGGAGTCTATCCTGAACACCCACGATCACTTTGACCATACGGCGAACAATGCTTATTTTGACAGGGCATACATGACCCGGAAGACCGCGGAATACGCGGGACGGCCCTTTCCGAGCTTTGCCGGCATCGATTTCTATGACGATGTGGTGGACAGGAGGATCGTTAAGGAGGGCGATGTTCTGACGGTGGGCAGCAAGCATATCGAAGTGGTGGAAATAGCGGATCATGCGCCGGGCTCGGCCATGTACCTGGTCCGGGAAGACCGGCTGCTGCTTACGGGAGATGAGATCTTCGGCTTCCCGATGAAAACGTTGAACCGGAGCCTGGAAGCCTGGTGCCGGAATATGAAAAAGCTGGAATCCGTACTGGACCGCGCGGATCTTATCTACGGCGGCAGCGGAAAGCTGGAAAAAGAGTATGTCATGAACTTTATCCGCTGCGCGGAATACGCGGCCTCACATCCGGAAGAAGCAGAGGACGTCCCGGCGGGGGAAGGGACTCCCGGTCCCCGGGGCGATGGTCCGGATAGAAATGAAGCAGGACAGATCGTCTACGACAGGCGGATGCCCCACTTCGGAGACAGGAGTGTATACAAGGCAGAAGATACCCCGGACAGAAATGCGAAAAGAAAAAAGATCCGGTACGCGGGCGTAACACTGACGTTTCCTGCGGAATAAAGAAAACAGTGCCGTAAGGGCATGCACGGTTGAAGACTGACAGACAGCTCCCGGGCAGGTTTTATGCTTTTAAAACCTGCCCGGGGGCGTTTCCGTGTCAAAAAGAAAAAGATTCAGCTTATCAGGCTTTATTATTACTTACGGTTCACGATCCGCTTACGCCTTTGTCTCACAGTACAGGCAGCGGTACACTTTATTCTCCCTGTCTGTCAGCTTGAAGATGTGCTTTAACTCCTGCTCGGTGGAAGTGATGCAGCGGGGATTTTTGCATTTCAGGACGCCGGTCAGCGTGGTGGGCAGCTTCAGCTTCTTCTTCTCTACCGTGACACCGTCCTTGATGAT
>CACZSO010000333.1 GCA_902783795.1 uncultured Eubacteriales bacterium | reverse complement strand
GTAGGCCCCATATTCTGATAACGCGGGGTAGAGCAGTCTGGAAGCTCGTCGGGCTCATAACCCGGAGGTCGGGAGTTCAAATCTCCCTCCCGCTACTTCAAAAAACCCAGTGTTTATGCGCCTTGCAGCGTTTACACTGGGTTTTTTATTTTGCTCGAAAAGTGACCGTGGGAGCGAATTGGGAGCGAAAGCATTTTTGCCGACATTTAAAAAACGATAAAATAATGGAAAAAAAGGATGAAAAAGAGAAAAAATCACATGTAATACTATGAATAAAAATGCAGATAATAATCATATGCTGGATAAGAAAAACCGCAGCCAGATGCATATTTTTTACAGCCCCCGAGAATATTGCGCTGTTTCTTTCAGTTCAGAATCCGTTCAGATTCTATCTGCCTATGGAGAATTCAGAGATCAGCAGGTTTCATAACTCTGAAGCTTAATGCGGATGATGCTGGGCATGAACGGAATGGATACACGCCGCTCGTCGCCATTGAGGATACGCCCGCGAACCCACTTTCCGTCGACAAATCTACCTTCTTCAATTCTGATGGGTTCCACCGTCAGCATCTCATTGTTCTTGGGCACGAATTCTGCGCGGAAATTGGTTCCGAATACATAGAACTCATCCTCGGAGACTTCCAGAATGGCACCGCCCGCGGGAGGCTTGCCCTGCATCTGACCGCCGTAGGTTACATGCACATCATACTTGGAGAACGGAATCAGCTTGCCCGTATCCGTGTCCCCGTTGAAGAATCCGCGGAGTTTCCCGGTGCCGCGCGCAGGGATAATCAGATCCATCATGCTGTGCAGAAGTTCATAGCTCTTCGGCAGATACACTTCGGATCCTTCGTTGGAGAACGCGGACATGTTAATATTGAGGGACATCAGGAAACCGCTGTCCATCTCACGCTTTACGCCGAATACGGATTCGATTCCGAAAGGATTGAATCCCATGGTGTTGTACTCACAGACTGCAAGGAAAACAGTGGCAGCCGAGCGCACATTGGTCTGTGTCTCGGGAATAAACAGCGGATTGCCGTCGGAAGAATACTCAGCGATGACTTTTTCAAAGTAAGGAACATAAATATCTGGCGCAAGCATGCAGAGCGTGGGAGCGCCAAGACGCCACATGCGGCGCATCTTCATGATCGGGCCGCCGCTCGGATAAGCACCCGGACGGTCTGGATACTGCTGCAGCCAGGCATTCGCGTACATGGGGATATTGTGCTCCGCCTGTCCCGCGGATGCAATCGTCTCAACAGCAGTGGAATAATACCACGCCATGAAATACTCTTCTGCATCCGTTCCGAAAGCTTCTCTCCAGCTGCCTGAAACGCCGTATTCTTTGGCAACCGCTTCCGGAACCGGTTCCGCAAAACGGGCATTTGCAAAATCAGAATAGTCACGGGGAGAGCCGATGAGGCCGATCTCATTTTCGATCTGCATCATGATAACGGTTCCCTCGGTATCCACCTCATCAATGTGCTTCATCAGTGCGCGGAATGCTCTTGCATCCGCTTCCACCGCAGCCTTGCAAAGCGGGCTGATGGTACGATGCGCGTTATCGCCAAATCTTGTTGAAACCTTCGTCGCATTCAGGCTGACGCAGGGCCAGTAAGTTTTACGGTCAAGTTTAACCCATTCCGGAACATAACTTGAAATGCCGTTTTTCCAGAGTGCAAACCAGATGATTGTCAGCTTGATGCCCTCTTTGGTGGCATCCGCAATCAGATCATCCACGATTTGAAAATCAAACACGCCCTCTTCCGGCTCAATCTGTTCCCAGGAAACGGTCGCTACAATGGAATTGACATGGAGCGGACGAAGTGCCGGCCAGATTTTCTCCCGCATGTATTCAGTGCTGGAAGCACTGGAATTGTGAAGTTCTCCTCCAAGGCCAATAAAGGGTTTTCCATCCACATACAGGGTGCCGACGCCGTTTTCCACGCGGACTTCAGACAGTTTTTTCATTGCTCTCCTCCTTAATTGTTTATTCTGTGCGTTGTTTCATCACATAAACTGATATGTAATGACTTTTGTCAAGGACTTTTTGACAGAAATCATCACAAACCTATTCTGTTGTAACCGAAGGCATCGAGAAAGAGCTCTAGGGTATGGCTCCTTACAATAATATTTTGTTCAGTCATAGATATAACTATTAATGGACTTGTTTTAAACAACCTTTTCAACGATGTTTTGCTATAAAAATCATCAAGATTTTCTTTAATAATAAAGTAAAAGGTCGAAATTATCAATGGTTTTTCCATTATAGTCGTGAAATCCTTTTGGATACTTGTAAACAATAATCCTATGTGATATTTTTATGATAAGATTTAGTCAAGTCCTAAATTGTGTGTAAATTCCTCAGGTGTCCGTTCGTATAGCCATCGGAGCGGGAGTGGAGTCAAGGGACAGTACGCTGGGCATGTTCCGTGCCCGGGCAGCCCTTGACGAAGCGACACGGATTACCCTGTTTCAGGGAAAAAGAACGCGTTCTTTTTCCTGCCTCCCGGCGCGGGATCTAATTTTAAGCTGCCGTCAAAAGCTTATGCTGCTCCAAAGCCAGAGATCTCAGATCTTCTTTGATCAAATCGAGCTTTTTGGCATCTTCTGTTTTGAAATGCACCTTGCTGTGGCTGCTGCAGAGTTCATTCTGTTCCAGAAGTACACTCCCCATCAGCCTGAGCAGTGACGCTTCATTAGGGAACACCCCAATCACGTTGGATCTGCGCTTCAGTTCTTTATTCAAGCGTTCCAGGTGGTTGCTGGTTCGGAAGAACCGGCGCATGCTTTCCGGAAGGGTGAGAACCGACATAGCACTCTCAAAACCTTCATCCAGACACTTCATGGCCTTTTCTGCAACCCTGCTGTATTCGGCAATGATGGCATCCCGTTTCCTCCGGGCCTCCTCGATGGTCTTGCATTGGTACATCAAGAGCACTTCATCGTGGATGGCGGCCTGATGCTGCTTCGGGGCATGATCCATGATATTTCGGCTGAAATGAGTCTGGCATCTTTGCCAGCAAACGTCCGGGAAAGCCTTATCCATTGCCAGACGGAGCCCTTCGTGGGCGTCAGATGTAATCAGATATAGTCCATGGAGCCCTCGCCTCTTCAGGGAAGAAAAGAAATCCTCCCATGTGACAGCGGTTTCAGTAGAATACGTGCCAAATCCAAGAATTTCGCGTTTTCCCTCCCGCGTGGTTCCCAGAGCGATCATTAGTGCTTTAGATGTGATCCGATGATTCTCACGCACCTTGAAATACGTTGCATCGATCATAAGGAAAGGGTACTCTTCTGTGAGCGGTCGTTCACGAAATGCCTTCACCTCTTTTTCCAGATCTTTGCAGACTTCGGAAACTGTGGATTTGGAATAGCTTGTTCCGCACAACGTTTCCATAACGCTGCCGACTTTCCGGGTCGAAACGCCATTTACTACCATCTCGGCCATGGACGCGATAAGAGCGGCTTCGCTCCGGAAGTAATTGTCAAAAAGCAACGTATTAAACGGCTGATTCCGATGTCGCGGTACCTGGAGTTCTACTCTGCCGATTCGTGTAACGAGCGGTCGCTGGCGGGTTCCATTCCGGCTGTCGGTCCTATCATCTGTCCGTTCATACCGTTCAGCCCCCAGCTGAGCAGTAGATTCGGCCTGAAGAATACGGTTCAGGCTGGTTTCCAACAGTTTTTGGAAAGTTTCTTCCCGATTTTCTGAAAGAAGCAGTAGAATTTCTTCCTGATCCAGTGTATTATAACCCCTTTTGGTCAGAAAAACATGACGTAACTGTCCATTATGAGAGGTGCCGCAAACACGGCGCCTCTTTCTATTTTGAATTATCACAAAAAAGCCAGCCTCGGCGCTGTTTTCATTGACATTTGTGATTATTCATTGGTACAATCATATAAGTCTTACTGTGGAACCCACTGAGGGAAAACTCATTGAAAAAAGGTTTAAAAAACGAGTAGAGAATCAGCAAAAATATATGGATGCATAAGATATCAGATTAGCTGAATAGAAAAGATCCGGATATTTTGATCACCGAAGGGATCCCGGCTGATTATAATGCATATCGTTACCAGGGATAAGGGGCCGATGCATTTAGTGCCGGTAAACAATCTGCAACCCTTATGATCCGAACAATATCGTGAGGAGAGAGCATTGATCCTATACTAAGATCAGTGTTTTTTGTGGAAGTACTTTTCCGCCAGGGATGATATAAAAGCCTCTGGCTTTTCTGAGCCAGAAGAACGGATGATATTTATATAAAGGTGATCATCTTGCAAAAGAAGAAGAGCAGAATTATAAGGAAAAACGGTGAAAGGCAATGATTATCAACACAGGACAGCGGACGGATATTCCGGCTTTTTATGCCGAATGGTTTGCGGAGAGGCTCAGGGAAGGGTTCGTCTGTGTCCGTAACCCATATAATCCGAATCAGGTGAGCCGTTACCGGCTGGATCCTTCCGTTGTGGATGTGATCGGTTTCTGTACAAAAAATCCTACCCCCATGTTCCCGTACATGGGGCTTCTGAAGGATTACGGACAATATTGGTTCGTCACGATCACACCATATGGACGTGACATTGAGCCCAATGTACCGGATAAACATCAGTTGCTGGAGGACTTCAGGAAACTGTCGGAAATGGTGGGGATTGATGCCATCGGCTGGCGGTATGATCCGATATTCCTTTCAGAGCGTTATAGTATGGATTATCATCTCAGTGCCTTCCGTCAAATGGCGGAGGCGCTGGATGGATATACAAACACGGTTGTGATCAGCTTTATCGATCTGTATCCGAAGGTCAGAAGGAATTTTCCTGATGTTCAGGAAGTTACACAAGAACAGCGATTGAAACTGGGAAAATCGATCATAGAGATCGCAGGTTCTCATCATATGACTGTAAAACCCTGTGCGGAAGGGGATGAGCTTGCGGCCTATGGAGCGGAATGCGGGGGCTGCATGAGGATCAGTGATTACGAAAAAGCGATCGGAAAACGGCTGAACGCTCCGAAAAAGAAGGGAGCCAGAGCGGAATGCGCCTGTTATCTGTCCTGCGATATCGGTGCCTACAATACTTGCCGACACCTGTGCAGATATTGCTATGCCAATGCGGAACCGGCAGTGGTTTTGGCTCAGAGCCGGCTCCATGATCCTAAATCTCCGTTTTTGATCGGAAACTATCAGGAAGGGGACAAGATCCACGATGTTCCTCAGACGTCCTGGATCGATGATCAGATAAGTTTCTGGTAATCTATTAAGAGATAATCGTATCGATCTTCAGAAAAGGAAGGAAAATCGAATACTCATACCGTTGATCGATCCGGAACAGAAACAGGAAAGAAGAGGGTGATTCCATGGGATCATGTAATTGGGGCTTCTCAACGGAAGCCATGAGAAAATATCATGATGAAGAGTGGGGTGTGCCTCTTTATGATGATCAGAAGCAGTTTGAATTCTTAATGATGGAAGCCATGCAGTGCGGTCTTTCCTGGGATCTTATGATCAGAAAGCGGGAGATCTTCCGATGCTGTTTCGATCAGTTTGATTATGATAAGATCGCCGCATACACAGAAAGTGATATTGACAGGATCATGAACACGGACGGGATGATCCGCTCCCGCCGGAAGATCGAAGCGGTCATCAATAATGCCCGCTGTTTTCAAAAGATCCGGCAGGAGTACGGCAGCTTTAGCTCCTGGCTATGGGTTTATTCAGGAGGGAAGACGATCCTGTACACCGGTCATAATGACGGCGATGTTCCGGTGAGCAATGGTCTGTCGGATAAAATTGCAAAGGAACTGAAAAAGCGGGGGTTTAAGTATCTGGGGACCATCACCGTATATTCCCACCTTCAGGCCTGCGGAATGATCAATGACCATGACAGAAACTGCGACTGTTACCGTCGGATCGTAGAGCTATACCCGACAGTTACCAAACGGCGGTATTTGGAAAAGAAATGAGAAACGGTCTGTGCCATGAGGAGATAAGAAAGATGCTTCTTAAGTTTGAGCGGATGGAAGATGTGGATTTCTCTAAGCTGATGGAGATCTACAGAGAAAGCAACACAGACAATATTCCTTACTTCTTCCCCGGCTGTACAGATGAGGAGACAGGAAGAAAACAGGTCGAGGAAGGATTTAATGCGTATTTGAGAGAGAGATTTTTCTCTGAACCGGGAAATCGGTATTATGTCCTTTCGGAGGGGGATGTCTGGCTTTCCGCGATCCGGCTCTTCCCTGTGCCGGGGAGGGATAATGCATTTTATGCGGAAGCCCTGGAGACACGCCCGGACAGAAGAAAAGAAGGACATGCAGCGGAACTGTTCAGGCAGCTGTTCAGGGAGCTTTCAGAGAATGGCAGTTTTGAAATAACGGATTCCGTGTCTAAAAAGAACATTGCCTCCTTAAGGACCCATGAAGCCTGCGGGTTTCAGATCTTTCAGGAGAATTCCGTCTGTGTTCTGAACGGGTATGAGAATCCCGACGCTTATGGTATGAGATATGATTACGAAGCCGGTTCGGTACAGGGGGAAAAATGAATTTCAGAAAAGCAGAAAAGAAGGAAGCAGAGCTTATAAATGCTCTTTATCGATCCGTGATGGGAGACCCGTTCTGTACATGGGATGAGTCCTATCCGGGAGAAGAGGAAATTCAGGGGGACCTTGAAGCTGGCACGCTGTATGTTCTGGAAAAGGGCAGAGAGCTGATCGGCGCGGTCTCCATCGTTCCGGAGAATGAATTCGATGACCTGGACTGCTGGAAAGAAAAGGATCATGTGCGCGAATTTGCCAGAGTCGTCATCCGGCCGGACCTTCACCATCTGGGACTGTCCAGGTATCTGGTGGATGGTGTCTTAAAAGAACTGCAGAAACAGCAAGTGAGAGCGGTCCATATTGCTGCGGCCGAAGAAAATATACCGGCGCAGAAGCTGTATAAAGGTACAGGCTTCT
>CACZSO010000332.1 GCA_902783795.1 uncultured Eubacteriales bacterium | reverse complement strand
TGCAGTTTTGCTGCATCAATAAACATGGCATGCGGCAGGCCTTCTCCGTCCACGTTCATGAGCTTGAATCCGTACTGCATCCTTTTCGGTTCCTCGCCTTCCCACATCTTCCACTGAGATGTTGAATCCTTTGAAACGCTGCCCTCCGCAAATGCAAAATCAGATGTCGGAAATAAAAAGATCGCGGCCGGGAATGAAACCCCGGGCGCCGTGCACGATGTGCCAGGCAACCCAACCGCGTCTGTTATTAGCATAGAGGATGTACTGAAGTTTGTCAATTGATTTCAGCCAGACATCCTTCCGGAGGGCGTTTTACGCCATTTCGGATAAGATCGAAGACCTGACGGCGATATGGATAAGCGCATATTGTATCAACTGGTAGTTGTCGAGCCTGTGTTTCTTAGCTTGTTGACCGCCCAGGGGGACAGCCTGATTGACTTTTCTTGTAATTTTTGACGTACTTCTCTGGATTCGCTATAATATCTTTAGAAGCTGTGGGTACCCCTAAGGACGCCGTCCTTGCGGATTGGCTACGGGGTGACGCCGCTTTGTTATATTTCTTCCAGGGACGTATAGAAGCCAGACACCACTCACTGATCCTTAAACCTGCATATAGATTGTTTGCAAGATGCCAGTATGTAAATTTTTAAGTTACAGAATAATGCTTGTATCTTTACAGGATATATGTTATGATTGTCACTGAAGAGGTGATTATTATGTCTTCAGTGGGAAACAATATCAGGATGCGCCGTAATATGCAGGGAATATCCCAGTCTGCTCTGGCGGAGGCAATAGGCGAAAGTCGGCAGACCGTCTACAAATATGAATCCGGCCTGGTTTCCAATATTCCTCTGGCAAAACTGGAACTGATCGCCCACGCTCTAGAATGCAGTCCGACGGATCTGACAGGCTGGAAAAGGGAATCACACCCTGCCTTTAAGGAAGACCCGCTTCCATATTTAACAGAGGAGGAAGCCGCGCTTCTGGAGAGCTGGCACAAAGCAACGGACAAAGAACGACGCAGCATCGCTTTCATCCTCAGCGAATATGGTATGCCGGAACCCAAATCTACAAAGCGCAGCAATCATAAAGCAAAGGGAGAATCGAAATGACGTTACACGATATTTGCCAGGAAGTTACCGAAGTTGAAGAAGGTCTGATATACGGTCAGATCAGCTTTAATTATGACAATCTCATGAGTGCCATGAAGCCGGGACATCCTGCCGACCTGCTCGATGACATTATTCAGGAAGTTGGATGGGATGCGCTGGAAGGCAAACCTGTTGAATTGAGTCGGGTGAAGGATTGGGTCAAGGATCTGAAAAGATTCAAAGCTGCCTTTAAAGTAAAAGAACTTAGTCTGCCCATTAAACATGCGACGGAATACATTAAAGAGCAAGAGAGTTTGCTCCGGTAAATACAGTATTTGAAACAACTGGGAAGGGTAGAGATAATATGGAATTAAACTGGCCATTGATCATATTTTCACTGATGATCACGGCGTTTTTCTATGGGCTGTTTCCACTTCTGTTCGCAGCTTTACGAAAAAAACCAATAACACGGGCGAGATATCGTGTGATCAATTTCATTGTAAATTTCTTTGTTATGTTCCTATTTATTGCTGTAAACGGAAGATCTAGCGGGACTCCTTACGCTTTTTGGACAATCATATATAATGGACTTGGTGCATCAATTTTGGAAAACAGAGGCATTCTTCTTGGGAAAATGAGCAAAAAGAATCCTTCTATCCAAGAGTTGAAAACTGCCTTCCTGAACACACATAAAGGCTGTACTGATTTGCTGAAAAGATCTCCGCTTGTTGATAATTCGTCATTTGAAACCGCCGTATTTCTGTATTTCATTGCGGATATGTTTCTTTACCATGCTGGCCTTGATACCTCAATAGTAAGTGCAGAGCTCATCCCACTTGTCAGGTCAAAATGCTGTGCACCGTGGCAGGAAAAAATAATAAACTCCCGCATCAGATTATACAATGCAGTTGTAAATGGAAGAATACCTCCTGTTGGAATCTGGCTGTCAGGCGATCTTGATGAGAACACACAGGATGATCCTTTTATTCGAGCCCAGGTATTATTTGGTGATCTCCTGATTTATCCAGATTGCGCAAATGACTATGAAGGATTTTCTTTTCCTGTTTTCAGTCTCTTCGATATAAACCAGTTTTATCAAATATTCATGTCTGGACAAATTATCAACCTACTTAATAACTACACAAATGCACTAAGCAATTATGCCACAGCCTCGGACATAAGGAGAAAATGATCAATTTTGGAGAGAAGAGGCTAAGCCTGAGTGTATGCCAGTGAAAAAGATTTCTTCACTCAAATTCACTATGTAGCTTATAGAGTCGTCATCGTGCTATAAGCTGGGATAGAAAGGAAATTATATCGTTTATTACAGCCCCGGAGATTGTATCCGGGCTCTGTGATAAAAGAAGTCTGACTCACCGTCGTTCCGGACGTGGGCTGGAGGTTCCCACCAGCAGCGGTGCCAGAGGGCTTCTGCAGGGCGATGGCACTGTTATACTACCCAGCCTGGGGTGCTGGGCGGTCACTGGCAGGCCGTCGCTTTGTCCGCTTCTGCCTGTCCACATAAGTCGGCTTTTTTCTTGCGGCCTATGGGGGTACTGTGGTATAGTGTCTTCGATACTGAATACCTGTAATTCGAATGTCAAGCCTTTTGTAAGGCCTGCGTCGTGAGGGAAGGTATCAGGAAATATTTCACGGCGTGTGAGACATAGGCTGAATAGCGGCGCCGTGAAAGAAAGCCTAAAGCAGAGAGCATGGCCAGAGTGACTGATAAACAATTAAGAAAAGCTACCAGCGGATACCGCAGGGGGCCCGGCAAAAGCCAGGTCTCACGCCTGCTCACAACAGGTAGCTCTTCTGAACCTATTATAGCGCAGCCTTTGGATAATGACAAGGCCAAAAAATCTCGCCGAGTGATATCGGAAGAGGATCTGGCGTCTACCTCCTCTAGAGTTCGCCGAGCTTCCTTCATTAGTAACAGGGTTGTCAATAATGTGAAAGTATATTGTCCGAATCTTGACACTCCAAGCGAATCCAGTTATTCTTATTACAGATGGCACTGTTATACTTCTCAGATCTAGGGTGCTGGGCAATCACTGGCAGGCCGTCAGAAGCAGTCCCCACGGTCGTTTCGGACGTTTGTTGGGCGCCTTGTGCATCCTCCACGTGGGCTATGCTTAAATGAAGCTCGTGCGTCACGCAGGGTGCTATTGGAGCTTTTGCTCTCCCCGGTATTCGTGGAGCTTCTGAAGAAGTCCCGAAAGGAAGTCTCGAAAGCGGTTCGCTGAGAGCAACGTCCTTCGGGGCTTTTTATCTTGACCATGAGGGCTTCGGCTGTCCCCCGGACAGTTTGCGGCCTGTTTTTTGATACAGAATCATGAGGTCGGAGGTTCGAATCCCCCATCCAGCTCCAACATATCAGCTTCGAAACTTCGGTTTTTGAAGCTGATTTTGTTTGTTGCTTCGGCAACCACCGGCTCTGCCGGTGGAGGGACCCCATAAACAGCTTTAGCTTCAAGTTTCGAGCGAAGCGAGTTGCTAATTGCCAAGTCATAGTAATAGAAGGCTACAATTTACGGAGTGGTTGCCCGTTTACGGGCTGTGGGGCATCTAATGCTGCTGGTAGAAATATTCATTGCGTCTTTAGATGCTGCTAGTAACAAGCCCTTCTAGGGCTTCATCAAGCCTCCGGCTTCGCCGGAGGTTTTGACTTTCTGGGACTCAAACCTTTAATTTAATGTTATTTCAACGGTGGTCAAGAACTCCTGCTGGACAGCGCTGGTTCTGCAGGAGCGTTT
>CACZSO010000331.1 GCA_902783795.1 uncultured Eubacteriales bacterium | reverse complement strand
GGTCCACTTCCCGGTGTTTCCTTAAAGAAAACTTTCAATGCTTCTTCTGCCGCTATCTTTATTTCTGTCTCATTCTCCGGCAGATATAAAACGAAGCTATCTGCTCCGGCAAGTTCTGTGAGACAGACCATGCCATAGAAGATCGTTTCTGAGTCTTCTGCCAAAAGCTTCAGCAGGCTGTGGTCAAAATCATTATTATTCAGTCCGAAGGCCAGCGCTTTTCCTTCTGCTTTCTGAAGGGCATTTTGAGTTCTTTCAAGCCTTTCGCATAAGGGCTCGTGAAACACGCCGTACTCAAAAAGGTTCGCCTCACGAATCTTTGCCAGACCTTCTTCTTTCTCAGGAAGCCGGTTTCTTATGAATGTATTCATTCTGCCACGACCTCCTTTTCCTTTGTTACATCGCCCCAAAGCCTGGGCGGAGAGATCTTCAGCACCAGGTCGCACTGCAGGCAGCGCTCTGCTTCCTTACAGGCACTGCAGTCAGAAAGACCATGATCAAACAGACGGAAGTTATCCTGACGCATTTCGGCACTGTCCGTCTCCGGCTGCTGCCGCTCAAGATAGCCAAAGCCTTCCACTTTGCCGATGTAAGGATCTGGGTTCTGTTCCGGTGCCAGTTTTTCCGTAATATCACCATCGCCGCCTAAGAATATATCGATCTCCGAGGCTGCTTTCCGGCCGGCTTCGATGGCTTCGATCACCGACTTCGTTCCGTACACCGCATCGCCGGCGCCGAAAATGCCGGGTGTGGTCGTAGCGCTTCTTCCCGCTTCGCAGACAAGGTAGCTTCCGCGGAATAATTCCAGACCGCAGGCTTCGTCCAGCTCAGGCCGCTGGCCCACAGCGAAGATCACCGTGTCCGCATCGATATGATGCTCGCTTCCTTCTTCTTTTTCCGTGATAGCCCGGCGGTTTTCGTCAAAGTGGAAGCCCAGGACATTCATGAAATCTACACCAGTCACGTGATCCGTGCCGGTGATCCGCTCAAAGCTCTGAGCCGGATGGACGAAAATGCCCTCTTCCTGGGCCTGCTCGATCTCTTCATCGTCTGCTGTCATAGCTTCTCTTGCTTCCAGGCAGGCCAAGTGAATCTCTTCCGCGCCCAGGCGCTTCGCCGTCCTGGCACAGTCAAAAGCCACATTGCCGCCGCCTAAGACGATGACTTTCTTCCCCATATCTGTGGGAAGTTCCATGGCGGCCTTCCGTAAAAAGTCAATGTTTAAAAGCACCCCGGGCAGGTCCGAGCCTTCAATGGGAAGCTTCGTGCCCACATGGGCGCCTACCGCCATCAGGACGGCATCGTACTCATTCAGAAGCGCCTTCGGATCCTGCACTTTCGCATTGCATTCCAATTTGACGCCAGCCTCAGTGATCACTTCCACTTCATCCCTGATCACATCCCGGGGAAGCCGGTAGGCCGGAATTCCATAACGCATCATGCCGCCCACTTCCGGAAGGGCTTCTTTTACCGTCACCTGATGGCCCTGTTTTCTTAAGTAATAGGCTGCTGTCAGGCCTGCCGGACCGCCGCCCACGACACAGACTTTCTTCCCGGTATCAGGGAGCTGTTTCTGCTTGCCTTTCCAGTATAAACCGGTGTCATGTTCCGCCGCGAAACGCTTGATGTTCCGAATGGACATGGCCTCGTTCACATCTTTACGCTTGCAGGAAAGCTCACACAAATGATTGCAGATATAGCCCAGGACCGCCGGGAAGGGCACCTTCTCGCGGATGACCGCTGCCGCCGCATCGTAATTTCCTTCTTTCACAAAACGGATGTAGCGCGGGATGTCCGTATGAGCCGGGCAGGCAAAACGGCAAGGCACCGCCACATCTTCTTTCGCAGCATTTTCTGTAGCTTCCCGCTTCTTTAAGCGGATGGTCCCCGTAGGACACACCTCCGCACAGGCTGTGCAGAACCGGCAGTCAGCATCTTTTAAGAGCTTCTCATGCAGGGTGCCCACATAAGTTTCCAGGCCTTTTTTACGGTAATCCAGGACGCCCACACCACGAAGATCCTGACAGGCGCGGACACATCGGCCGCACAGGACGCAGCGGTTCATATCATGCGTCATCAGTGGATTTTCTTCGATGGTCCTGAAGCCTTTGGTCCTGTGCTTCATGCGGGTATTCGAAGCGCCGATATACTGGATCAGGGTCTGCAGTTCGCAGTTTCCGTACTTCGGGCAGGTAGAACAGTCTTCCGGATGGCCTGCCAGTAAAAGCTCCATGGCCAGCTCTCTTAAATGCCTGATGCGGCTGCTGTCAGTCGTGACTGTCAGCCCCTCTTCCGCCTTCAGCATACAGGATGCCACCGGGGATTTCTCCCCCTCCACTTCCACGATACAGAGCCGGCAGGAGCCATTCTCAGGCAAGTCCTTATGATGACAAAGGTGCGGAATATAGATACCAGCATCCAGGCAGCACTCCAGGACTGATTTCCCTTCCGGAACCTCCAGCACTGTTCCGTTTACAGTAATCCGTACCATGCTGTATTCCTTATCCTCCTTCTGTATTATTATGCAGATCTATATTTGTTCAGACTCTCTCATCCGCCAGCCCTTGCGGCTGTCACCTTTCCTTAAAAAGGTACGCTTTAGTTTTCTCTTTTGCGGGGGATCAGCCGGTTTTGCCGACTGATGAGGGGGTCTGAATAATTGCGTAGGTCCTTTCTTAAAATTATTTTTCAGAACATAATAATCAGGCAAGCTCACATAATCCTACTTACCGAGATTGTTGCTTATATCATATAATTTATAGGTTAATAACTCAACACCAGAAAAGTATCCTAGTTTCATATTTTGAAACTTCATCAAATTTCTCACTTTGACACAGCAAATCTTCCTTCTTCCTTAAAACCAAGCTAAGGATAAAAGCATACCAAATAAACGAGTTCCGGCTTTTAGTACATCTCCTTTAAGCCTGATTGGCTCGAGAGGCACACCAAACATAAGTGATGCTAATTTTAGTATGCCCATCTTAATGCCTGATCGGCTCAGGAGGCATACCAAACATAAGTGATGCTGATTTTAGTATGCCCATCTTGAAGCTTGATCGGCTCAGGAGACATACCAAACATGAGTGATGCTGGTTTTAATATACCTGTCTTGAAGCCTGATTAGCTCAAGAGGCATACCAGACATGAGTGATACTGATTTTAGTATACCCATCTTGAAACTTGATCGGCTCGAGAGGCATACCAAGCAAGCGTGATGCCGATTTTAGTATGCCCATCTTGTAGCTTGATTGACTCGAGGGGCATACTAAATAAAAGAGTTACTGAAACAAGTATGCTTCGCTTGAATTTCGCTTAGCTTACGGGGCATATCAAACCATCGATTCCTTGTTTTTAGTACCCTTTTCTCAACACTTGATAACGCAGAAGGAATATTAAGACTGAGTCTGCCCCAAATTCCTCCGTCATTTTCCCGTCTAACGCCTGTTGGAACGTATCCAGATGTGCTGTTCTTCCGCCGCCCTGATCAATTCTTCCCTGAAGTCCGGGTGGGCCAGGGAGATCAGCATTTCCGCCCGTTCCCAGGTGGTGCGCCCCACCAGGTTTACCATCCCGTATTCAGTGACGATGTAATAGGCCTGGCTCCGGGGATCGGTGACAATGTCTCCGGTAAAATGCGGCACGATCCTGGAATGCAGTACGCCGTTTTTATCCTGATACGAAGAGGTCATGCAGATAAAGGCCTTGCCTCCTCTGGACATGGCCGCTCCCGTAACAAAATCCAGCTGGCCGCCGGTCCCGCTGATATGCCTGGTTCCGGCTGATTCGGCACTGACCTGGCCGTACAGGTCCACCGCGATACAGTTATTGATGGAGATCATATGGTCATTTCTGGCAATGGTCTCCGCTGCATTGACATACTCCAGGGGAAAGACCGCAATGCCCGGATTCCGGTCCGTCCACTCATACAGTTCATTTGAACCGATGATCATGCCGGTAATGCCTTTTCCCCGGTGCAGTGTCTTCTTCCGGTTCGTCAGCTTCCCCGCCCGGTAAAGGTCCAGATAACCATCAGAGCAGAGCTCCGTATGCATGCCCAGATCTGTAAGGTCCGACTGGGCGATCCTCCTGCCCAGCACCGTGGGCATGGCGCCTATGCCTAACTGCAAGGTGGCGCCGGAAGGAATATAAGGCAGAATCAGATCTGCGATCGCAATGTCCTCTTCCGTAGGTTCCGCTTCCGCAAAATGAGGCAGTTCCCCATGCTCTCCTTCCACCACAAAATCCACTTCTGAAATATGGACACACTCATCCAGGCCGCCGTATACCCAGGGCAGCTTTTCGTTCACTTCGAGAATGACCACATCCGCCTTCTCCAGGATCGCCTTCGCAACCCCGGTACCACCGGAAAAGTTGAAGAACCCGTACTGATCCATAGGCGTCACGGCCATCATCGCTACATTGACCGTCAGGAAATGGGTGTAATACGGCGCCACATTCCGGAAGATCATGGGGATGTAATTGCACAGATTCTGGTCGCAGAGGCGGCGCTCGTAAGCGGTGCAGTGCCAGCTGTTGTAGATAAAATGCTCACGGGAAGGATCGCACTCCACGGCCTGGATCGGCCCGAACAACAAGCTTCCCCGGACCTTCACATCCGTAAGCTCTTCCTTCCTTTTCGAAAGCGCCTCATCCAAAAGCACCGGGAAGCAGATATGGGAAGAATAATCCACCCAGTCACCGCTTTTGACCACCTTCACCGCTTCCTCCGGTGTCCGGAGTTTTCTTTTGTACTCATCATAAAACAGATTCATTGTCAGTCCTTTTTAAGCCTCACACCCGGATCACTTCGTGCCCTTCTGTCTGCTCTTTCGGCTTCATTTCACCCGCCGGATAACCCACGGCCACACAGCCGATCACGATCTCATCGTCTCTTACGCCTATGTTCCTTAAAAAAGCCCTGACGCCTTCGTCTTTCTGGGTCCGCCGTACATTGTTCACCCAGCAGGTTCCTATATTCAGTTCTGCAGCCTGCAGCATGGCATTTTCTATGACACAAGCGGCATCCACATAGGCATTGTAAGAGTCTTCCGGCGATGTCATGATAAGCAGTGTCGGTGCGTGATAAAAGAAATTATGAGTTTCCGGGTCAATGGCTGCGGCCCGTTCTTTGCTGATTCCGTCCGCATGCCCGGCTTTTGTCGCTAAAGCCACCACTTTAGCTATTTCTTTCAAGGTTTCTTCTTTCTGGATTACGAAAATCCGTGTCTTGCGGATATTACTTCCGGATGGTGCCATCCGCGCGGCTTCCAGGATTTCCTGCAGTTCCTCTTCCCTGATCTTTTCAGGCTTATACGACCTCACTGAACAGCGGTTTTTTATGGCTTTTATTATCATGGCTGCTCCTTTCTGGTTCCGGTTTGGTTAATCATTTAGCTTTAGTTCCCGGCTTTCTTCCGCGTCTCTTCTTAGGTGTTATGGTAATGTTCAGTTCCATGTCCAGCCCCTGCGCCAGCCGGTTTAAAAGGTTCAGTGTGGGCGGCCTAAGCCCGTTCTCCAGCCGGCTGATCTCTGCCTGGGGGATGCCGGTCTTTTCCGACAATGCTTTCTGTGTCACTTTCAGTTTCTTCCTGGTCTCTGTCAACGTCCTGACTGCCTCATAGCCCGGCTGATCCTCCGCACGTTTCTTTTCTGTTTCCGGTTTCTGTGCCATATACACTCCTACTTTTTAAAAGTGTGATTCATAAGATTTCACAAGTCCAGTTTTTATGCACAATATACAAGAAAACAAGATTTCTGACACCATTTTATGCTATTTTTCTCATATGGTCAATCACTGTATCAGTGATTATTGAAGATTTTTATAAATCACCTTTCATAAGGCTGTAAATCCATCTGTAACTGAAACAAGATGAATTTCCCCCAAAAAAAGGCTGCCGCATCAGCAATGATACTTCCAAATATCATTCCCTGTTGCGGCAGCCTCATTTGGTTCACTTACCAGTTATAATGACAACACTATATGTAAAACAGGTGGTTTCACTGCTGTATTCAGCTCTTATTCTTCCACCTTCCCGTCATAACACTCCAAAAACTCTTTAAAACTTCCCACTGACGGAGGAAAAGCGTCCGGCTTCTTGATAAGCACCCACTCCAATCCTTTTTCCGGCGGAGTCCAGGTTTCTATCAGATATTCTGCTTCTGTCACAGCTTTCACGCCTATAAACTCATCCCCATCCTCCGGAAGCCTTAACTCTGCGGTATCCGGTTCTGTTGTGTTTATGGCTGTCATCGTCATTTTCCTGACATAAGTTTCTTTCCCCTTGGTGTAATACCCATAAAGCGTGGTTCTTCTTGTGTTGCATCTTCCAAGCAGTATATCATTACCAAAAACATCTTCGATTTCAAGAGGAGTCACAACCACCTTGACTTTATCAGCTGAAAGGTATACCTGGCATTCTGTATAATTCTCGGAGATAGCATCCAGATACCTTTTCCTTTTCAGCTTTCCTGTGACCTCCTGATCTTCAGGCTCTGTGTAACTCACGCTCGTTTCCGTATATAATATCGTTTCCGGTACCTTTATCTCTATCGGTTCGGAAATATCCGTTTCCGGATCATAAGATTCGGGTTCATAGGACTCGGGTTCTTCTCCGGAACTTGATCCTTCTGCTCCATACTTTATGATCGTATACGGACACGCCCCTCCCTTCAGGCTTCCTATCCTGTTTTTATTAAAGACTAATAAACCCCATTCACCTTCTTTTTCGTTAATATAACGCAGGTACTGATACTTTTCTCCGCCGATGGGTACTGATCCGTAAAGGTTCCCCACATCCGGCATTCTATACTCATCCACTAACTGGAAGTTTGCGTCATAGACCTGAATCTTTTCCAGGATCTCCGGGTGATTCTGATGGAGCTGGGAATTACTGATGTAAAAGTATTTCTCATCAGACATTATATCACACAGCTGCTCTATCCCTTCTACGACCGTCTTTTCGGTTTTTCCATATAGATCCATCTGTACCACGGTCGTCTTATCCAGATCGCTTTTCGTGCCGTCATAGAGTCTTACATAGGCTTTCCCCTGGTAGATCTGTACCGGCATCATAACCGTTTCAGCTTCTTCCATCTGATTCGTTTCTATGTTATAAATCCGGGTCTCGCGCCGCTGACCCTGGTCTCCGATCACAAAAAGCCACATGTAATTCCCATAAACCTGAGGCTGGGCAAATCCATGATCCCCTTCGCGATAATATACCAGCTCCGCTTTCGGATTTCTTTTCTCTATATCCATCCGGTGGAAGCCTACCTGCTCCATGATTCCGTCACTCATTGAATCACTCTGTGACTCTTCTTCCGTTACAGAAAACTCTGTAGAATAATAGTACAGATAACCCCTGTGGATCAAAGGATAATTCATATCCTTTACCCGGCAGACCATATCCTTTGATGAACCGTCCAGTGCCATCTTCATGACGCAGAAATCTCCCTTTTCTGCGTCATGATCTGTCCGTTCATAGCGGACAAACAGATCGTCCTTATATTTCATCAATACTGTTCCGACATCACCTTCACGGACATCATCCAGATAGGCAAGGCATTCTTTCTTCTTTTCCGGATCTGTTTCCTGATCATGAAGACAATTCACATTCGAGCAGAGCGGCATGATGCTGCCGCCCTGCTCATAAT
>CACZSO010000330.1 GCA_902783795.1 uncultured Eubacteriales bacterium | reverse complement strand
CGCGGAAGGGACCTTGAAGGAAGCACCGGAAGATAACGGCAGCCGCACCTATACCTATGATCCGGAGGATCCGGTCATGTCTCACGGCGCGGAATCTCTGTTCGCTTCCCAGCCGGAGATAGGGTCCTTAAAGCAGCCGGAGCCGGATTTCCGGCCGGATGTGATCAGTTTTGTATCTGATCCTGTGAAAGAAGATATGACCATCATCGGGAAGCCGCAGGTAAAACTTTTTGTGTCCTCCACAGCGGAAGATACCTGTTTTACCTGGAAACTGATGGAAGTCTTCGAGAATGGAGAAGCATACAATATCCGGAACGGCATCACCACATTAGCCTACCGGAACAGTTCTCTGGACCGGATCACTTATACGCCGGGACAGACAGAAGAAGTGCTGATCGAAGCCTGGGATGTGGCCTGGACGGTTAAGAAAGGATCCAGGATCCGGCTGGATATCAGTTCTTCCAACTTCCCGGAATATTCGGTCCATCCCAACAAAGCCGGCATTTGGTCTATGATCGAGGAAACAGAAAAAGCAGAACAGACGGTCTTCTTCGGAAAAGATCAGCCGTCCTGCCTGATCCTGCCGGTGAAATAATAAATAACGGGGCAGCTCGTTAATAATAAACATCAAAGGAGGAACACTACATGTCAAAATTTGTCTGTACAAAAGATTATCCTATCGTTGACACACCGAAGGGTAAGATCAAAGGATTTTTGTACGATGATGTTTTTACCTTCTATGGCATCCGCTATGCAAGAGCCCGCCGGTTTGAAATGCCGGAGGAGATGCCTGCCTGGGAAGGGGTGAAGGATGCGCTGAGTTTCGGCTATATTTCTCCCATTCTTTCCAATCCCCGTCCTGCCGCAGAGCTGAGGGTCACCCATCGTTTCTGGCCGGACAATGAAAACTGCCAGTATCTGAATGTATGGACCCCTTCCATCGAGAAAGATGCGAAGAAGCCAGTCATCGTCTGGTATCATGGCGGCGGTTTCGCCAATGGTTCTTCCATCGAGCAGGTCTGCTATGACGGCGACGGCCTGGTGAAGTTCGGCGATGTGGTGGTGGTCACCGTCAACCATCGTCTGAATGTGTTTGGTTTCCTGGATATGTCTGCCTATGGCGAGAAATTTGAGAACTCCCAGAACGCAGGCCTGGCAGACCTGGTAGCCTCCCTTAAATGGGTCCACGAGAACATTGCCTGCTTCGGCGGTGATCCGGACAATGTTACCATCATGGGCCAGTCCGGCGGCGGCATGAAGGTCACCTGCCTGGGCCAGATCCCGGAAGCGGCCGGCCTGTTCCATAAGGCAGTCATCTGCAGCGGTGTCGCGAATCCTTCCATGAGCGCCGGTATGTCTCCTTCCTGCGAGCTGGCAGCGGAGATCCTGAGAGTGCTGGACATCGCACCGGAAGAAGCGGAAAAACTGCAGGACGTACCCACGGTCCTCTTTATTCGTGCCACGAACCGTGCGCTGTATAACTTAAGCAAAGAGGGCAAGCGCTATACCTGGGAAGCTAAGGCAAACGGCTATTATCTGGGCGACCCGGCGGAAGTACCTTTCTCTGATTACTACCGCACCGTGCCGCTTATGGTGAACAGCTGCATCTCTGAGATGGGCAGGGCTTCCTTCCCGAAGAATAAGGATGAGTATACAGACGAGGAGAGAAGAGCATTCTTTGTGGAGAAATATGGCGAAGAAAAGGGTGATAAGATCATTGAGCTCTTTAAGAAAGCTTATCCCGGCAAGAATATCCTGAATGGTATCGATGTGGATGTCATGACCAGAGAAGCCTCCTACCAGTATGCCCAGAAGAAAGCTGCGGAGTCTTCCGTACCTTCTTATAACGGTGTCCTGGGCTTTGTCTTCCCCATCGACGAAGGAAAAGCGGCATGGCATTGCTCAGACCTTCCTTTCATGTTCCACAATGCTAATAAGCTTCCGCTGTACGACTTAGGTGAGGTCGGTGACCGGATCGAGTCTGAGATGGCAGGTGCCTTAGTGAACTTTGCCCGTACCGGCGACCCGAATGGCCCCGGTGTTCCCAAGTGGGATCCCACCACACCGGAGACCGTAAATACCATGGTCTTCGATACCGTCAGTGAAGAGCGGACCAATATGGATATGGATCTCATCAATTACCTCCATGAGATCGATGCTGTAGATAATCCGTTTGCAGCCATGGGCCGCGCACCTATGAAAGATCCTGACGAACCCAATGAAAGAGACTGGCTCTATTAATGAGTTCTTCCGGTAACTGAATACCTGAAAAAGCAGGCGGCCTGAAGTGGTTACTTCAGGCCGCTGTTCCATTGATCGATCTCATCGATGATAACAGGTTCCACATGGGGGAAGATCATGCCGGGACCGCCATAAGTATAGCCCGGCATAAAATGTTTCAGATCTCCGTAGGCATTAAGACAGCGTCTGACTTCAGTCCTGATCTCTTCTTCAGAAGCATCGGCCCGGTCGATGACAGAACTGATGCCACCCATGAGGGCCATCCTGCCTTCCAGCCGTTCGGTAAGCCCTCTGATATCATTCATGGGCGTTACACCCTGCCATGCCTGGACGCCTATCTCAGCCATATCCTCCGCAATATTCTCACAGAAACAGTCCGCATGGTGGATGACGATCACATCATTGTCATGTAAGTATGTATAGAGTTTCCGGTAAGGCTCCTTAAAGAACTCCCGCCAGGTCTCCGGCGACATGAATAAAGACCGCTCGGAACCAAAGTCGTCATGGGACATGATGGCGTCCGGATGCAGGTTTTCCACGATGAGTTTCATGTACTCCAGCCGGTAATCGCAGATGGCATCGATGAGTTCATGCATCTCATCAGGATAGATCAGGAAGCCCGTCAGGGTATCTTCAAAAGTCAGGAGCATATGGAGCTGCTCAAAAATGCCGGTACCCATGACGGTCATGGAAAGATACTCATCACTGATAGCGGCTTTATTTTTCTTGGCGTTCTCCCATCCTTCGCTGCAGTGAAGGCGCAGGTCCGGCACTTTCACATAGTCTTTCCAGTATTCCAGATCTTGTATGACCTGGTTTTCCGGTGTGACGATGGGAATGGCGGCCGGCGCATCTTCCGGAAAAGAAATATGGGTGCCCCAGCGGTCGGTGGACTCTGTGCCGCGGATCCGGTTGCCCCGGGTGTAGATAAAACAGGGGTCTTGGCCAATGGTCTTAAAAGCAGTAAAGCAATTCACCAGACGGTCCGGGCGGCCGTCTTTTTTCAAAGTTTCCAGAAAATTCTCTTTCGGTGTCAGCATAGATCTTCTCCTTTCTAAGGTGCTGCAGAAAAGAGGTATTTCGACCTTCTTATATCACTTATATTACAGTCTGAAAACAGGTTGGTCAATGCTTACTGCCTGTTTTTCAGAATTCATTGAATGCGCTGTCTGTTTGTGTTATGATGGAACAAAGATCGATATAAAACGGGAGGAAAATATGCTGAGAAAAGAATTTGAAAGAGTTGCGCCGGAAGCTGTAGGGGTCCCGTCAGTTTCTGTTGAAAAACTGCTGGATAAACTGGAGGAAGGCTGGACAGAGCCCCATGGACTGATGATCATGCGGGATGGCAAGGTTTTCGCAGAGGGCTGGTGGGCCCCTTATGCCCCCGGCATTATCCACGGCCTGCAGTCCCATACAAAAACCTATGCGGCCACCGCGGTGGGCATCGCGGTGACAGAAGGGATCCTGAAACTGGATGAGCGAGTCATCGATATCTTTCCGGATAAGGCACCGGCAGAGCCTTCAGAAAACCTGAAGCTTCTGACAGTCCGGGATGTTTTATGTATGGGATGCGGGATGGAGACCATGCCGCGGAATGATTCGGAAGACTGGATCCGGGACTTTTTGAACACTCCGGTCGTACATAGACCGGGCACGGCCTTTATGTATAATTCCATGGGTTCCACCCTTTTGGGCGCCATGGTCAGGGCGAAGACAGGTCTGGGACTCATCGATTATCTGACGCCCCGGCTCTTTGATAAGATCGGCATCGATGCGGAAACGCTGAAATGCAGTGTTATGAAGGACGGCATGGAGATCGGCGGCGGCGGCCTTTATGCCACCACAGAAGATAATCTGCGCCTGCTGAAGCTGTACGCTGACGGCGGGGTCTGGGAAGGAGAGCGGATCCTAAGTGAGGAATATGTAAAACTGGCAACGACCCTGCAGAATGGATCCGCCACAGAACGGGCAGGGAATCCGCTGGCTGAAGATAATTTTGTGGGCTATGGTTTCCAGATCTGGATGTGCCGCCGGGAAGGGGTTTACCGCGCGGATGGTGCCATGGGCCAGTTTACCATCGTTTTCCCGAAATATCATATGATCCTGGCTATTACGGAGAATGCCTCCGGCGGGACCGGAAGTGAGCTGCCTCAGAAAGTCCTGGACACCATCTGGGAATGGTATGACAGTCTGCCGGCACCGGATGAGGGACCGCTGCCGGAAGATGAGCTGGCGGCCGCCCACCTGAAGAGACGCATGAGCATGCTGGCGTTACCGGCGCCCAGACGTTCCGTGGTATCTCCGCTTCAGAAAGAGGCGGAAGGGACCTACCGGCTTTCGGAAGGGCATCTGGCCTTTAAACTTCCGGATTTCTTCTCGACATCGGGAGACAAAGACGATGTAGAAGCTCTGAGGCTGTGTTTCACCTCAAACAGCGCTGTCTTTACCCTGCAAGAAAAAAGCGGGACAGAGCGTATCATAGAAGCTTATATGGATGGCTCCAGGAAAGAGAATGTGACGGCCGGTATGGCTGACCGGGCGCTGGCCTCAGCGGAATGGACGGCAGATGACCGGCTGCGTGTGATCCTCCGTATGGTGGAGACCTGCAATGAAGTGGTCCTGGACTTCACTTTCAGAGATGGCAGACTTTTGACCGAAAGCGGAAGCAACCATACCTTCATGAAGGACAGGAAAGATAAAGCGGTGTTTGAAAGGGGTTAAAATGAAAGCACTGGTGATCAACTGCAGTCCTGTGAAAACAGGCGCGACAGCCGAGATCGTTAAGATCATATCGTCCTGTCTTTCCTCGAAATATGAGACGAAAAGCGTGTGCATCGATGATTATCATTTCAGCTTCTGCCGTGGCTGCCGCCGTTGTCATACCACAGCCAGATGTATCCAGCATGACGATGTGGATCTTTTGATGGAGGAATTTGAGAAAGCAGATGTGATCGTTTCTGTGGCACCGTCCTACTGGGCAGACGTGCCGGGGCAGTTCAAGGCTTTTATAGACCGGTGCACTCCCTGGTGCAATACCCATGAACCCTACGCACACTTAAGCCCCGGAAAAAAAGGCTATGCCGTGGTACTCAGGACCGGCCCGAACATGAAAGAATGTGAGCGGCTGATCTCTACCATAGAACATTTCTACGGACATCTGGAAATCGAATGCAGCGGGCATATAGGCTTTGTTTCCGTGGAATATAAGGAGGATGTGATCCCTCATGCGGAAGAAATAAAAGCTTTCACAAGCCAGATATAAACAGTGTCTATTTTACCATTCATTTTTTACAAAACCTGTTGTGCTTTTAGGATATTCATTGTACAATACAGATAGAATATTGTCAGAGCCGGACGGACACATGGCTTTGATAAAAATAATACGGAGGTTAAGAATGAACATTACTGTTGATTTAAAGGCGAAGCCCTATTATCTGAATGATGAGCAGATCGCCTGGGTCAAGGAAACCATCGAGAAAATGCCTCTCGATGATAAGATCGGCCAGCTGTTCATGCCTATGTCATCTGTGCCGGACGCGGAAGGACAGATCGAAGCATTTAATAAGATCGGCCTGAAGCCCTGCGGCGTGCTGATCCGTTCCATGGACTCGAAGGATATCCGTGAAAAAATCGCAAAAATGCAGGAATATTACGATATTCCGCTGCTGATCTCCGGTGACCTGGACCGCGGTTCCTTCAATATGATCAATGACGGCACCGAGTACGGGATGCAGATGCTGGTGGCTGCCGGCGATGATCTGGAGATGGCCTACAAAGGCACGAAGATCATGGGCGAAGAGTGTGTGGCTGTGGGTGCTCACTGGAATTTCGGCCCGGTGGTAGATATTGATATGAACCCCTTCAATCCCATCACGAACGTGCGTACTTTCGGTTCTGATCCGGAGAAGGTAAAAGAATTCGCCTTGGCTACCTGCCGCGGCATGCGTGACGGCGGCATCATCCCCTGTGCGAAGCACTTCCCGGGTGATGGCGTGGACTTCCGTGACCAGCACTTCCTGTCTTCCGTGAACTGGCTGTCCAAAGAAGAGTGGGATAAGACCTATGGCATGATCTACCAGGCACTGATCGATGACGGCCTGGAGACCATCATGACGGTGCATATCACACAGCCGGCTTACACGAAGTTCTTCAGCCCGGAGACAGAAGATAAGGACATCCTGCCCGGCTGTCTGTCAAAGGAACTGAATATCAAACTGCTGCGTGAGCAGATGGGCTTCAACGGCTTATTGATCACCGAT
>CACZSO010000329.1 GCA_902783795.1 uncultured Eubacteriales bacterium | reverse complement strand
CGAAAGCCAGCTTAGACTTCGCGTTTTTGAAATCATCCGTCTCCAGCAGGTCTCTCAGCATAACGGACTGTTTGACCTTGTTCGGGATCTCAATGCCAATGGCGGATTTTCCGGGGATCGGTGCTTCCATACGGATATCCGCAGCTGCCAGGTTCAGTTTGATATCATCCGTCAGGGAAACGATACGGCTGACTTTCACACCGGAAGCCGGCTGGATCTCATAACGGGTCACAGCGGGTCCGCAGGAAATATCGGTAATGGTCACATCCACGCCAAAGGTCTTCAATGTGTTCTGAAGCTTGGCTGCATTTTCCTGCAGCTCGTTTTTAAGTTCTGATCTTGATAAGGACGCATTCGTACCGCGGCTTAACAGCTTTAACGGCGGGAAAGTATATTCCTTCTCCGGCTGCTTTACCATGGCATTTTCTATCTCAGAAGCTGTCTTCTTATCTTCTTCAGGGTCTGATTTCAGCTTCTCGTGTACAGAAGCTGCCGCCGATGTTCCTGCCGGACTCGTGGTTTCTGCACCGGTATTTCCCTGCGCAGGAACTGTATCAGACGTATCTTCAGCTGTCTCTTCTGCCGTATCTTTTGCGACTGCGTCTTTGGAATGGTCCTTAAAGACGCCCACAAAATCCTCCTCTTCTTCTTTATCGAAATAAGAGGAAGGCACATGGATGGCGGGGAAATCCGAACCTTCTATCCGCTTAAGCTCATCATCCGAAGGCGGTAATGAACCGGAATTTGTATATCTGCCGTCTGTCGCTTCCTTGACCGGTTCTTTCTTTCCCGCGGCAGGTTTCTTTTTGTCTTCAGGTACGTAGACCTTCGTTTCTTCTTCTTCCGGGCGGAACTCATCGTCACCCGCCGGGCGGTCATCGGTGATACGGGTATCCCCAATGCCTATGATAGGTTTGAACCGTTCATCTGACGCACTGAGCCGTTTTCTGTTTTCTTCGACCTGCTGGTTCAGTTTTTTATTCTTATCCCTTAAACGATCTATCTCCGCCTGTTTTTTCATGGTGCGGCGCATCTCAGCATTTTTCCGTTTGAGTTCGCGCTGCTCCTCTTTCATCTTCTGCCTGGATGCTTCTTCCTCACTGAGATCCTCACCCTCCGGATCACGCTTAAAAGCCAGATCGATCAGTGAATAGTCCGTGAACAATACGACACCGATAGCCAGGATGATCACATTGACCACATAGGAGCCAATGCTGCCCAAAGCGCCGAAAAACAGTGCATGATTCGCCCTTCCTAAAAGACCGCCATCCGCCGGCTTCAGCATCACAGCCAGAATGCCCTGGACCGCAAACAGACAGATAAGAAGAGCTATCAGCTTCCGGATCAGCCGGAAGTTAATGGCCGAATATAACAGAAGCACTGTCAGCGCCAGAATGGCAAAAGGCATCACATACATCATAATGCCGAAAACGGAATAAGATATATTCTTCAGCCAGGAAAGAGCTCCTACAAAACAGCTCAAGAATAAAAGGATGCATATGCCGCCGATGAGGATCAGAGAGATCTCCTTGATGCGGAGGATCCGCTGCTGTTTTTTTCTTAAGGCAGCCCTCTTCTCAGCTTCCCGTTTTCTGGCAGCAGCAGAACGGCTTCTGTCGCCGGAAGCCGTCTGTTTTTCTGTATTTGTTGTTGAAGATGTTCCTTTAGCAGGCATCGTCTTTCCTTTCCAAAACTTCTTTTTCAATGTATACCGGACGCTGTTTCACCTGGATATAGACCCGGGAAAGATACTCGCCCAGGATCCCGGCAGCGATCAGCTGAAGGCCGGCCGCAAACAGGATGACCCCGATCAATGTCTCACGGAAGGATGTGTTTACACCGGGTATGAAAGACAGGATCAGAAGCACCAGCAGAAATAAAAGTGATCCTGCCGTCAATATACCGCCCAGGACTGAAGCAAACCTGAGAGGCGCCGTGGAATAACCCACGATCCCGTCGATCGCATAGTTAAACAGTTTTATAAAAGACCATTTTGAAGACCCGGAATTTCTTTCGGCTGCTTCATAGGGGATAAAAGCTGTATTAAAGCCCACCCAGGAAAAGATGCCTTTGGAAAACCGATGATATTCCGGCAGGTCCAGGATGGCATCGATCATATTCCGGCGGCACATTCTGAAATCCGAAGCTCCCGGCATGAAGGTGATACTGCTCATCCGGTTGATGATCCTATAGAAACTGTCTTTGAAGAACTTAAGGATGACGCCCTCATGACGCACTTCCTGGAAAGCGGCCACACAGTCCGTATCCGGCTCGTTTTCCAGTTTCTCATACATCTGATACGCTATTTCCGGAGACTGCTGAAGGTCTGCATCGATAAGGCAGACATAATCTCCTTTCGCATGGCGAAGACCACAGAGGATGGCGGCTTCCTTTCCGAAATTTCGGCTGAAGTTCACCACGGTAAGATCTTTTCCACCGGTTTCTTCATACAGTTCTTTTAAGACTGCAGGGGTCCTGTCTTTGGAGCCGTCATTGACCATGACCAGTTCCACCGGGATACCCTTCGGATCAAAGGCCTCGTGGATCACCTGATATATGGCTTTGACATTGCCCTCCTCATTATAGGCAGGGATCACAAAAGAACACAAATGTGGCATGCATCTCTCCGTCTTTCCGGAAAGAAAATTACCTTAATGTCTGATGAAAAACCACCCAGGCTTTTTCCGGAACTGAACAATTTATTATAACACTAATTCAGAAAAACTGCAACTTTTCCGCGAAAACTTAATCGCCGCCGCCAAAATCAAAAATGCTGAACTGGTCATTCTCCGGGATCCCTGACAGGATCCCCAGCTCTGCCATTTTCTGGATCACCGTCTGGCTGATCCTGGTGCGGTTTTTGTAATCCTCCATGGACGTAAACGTCCCCTTCT
>CACZSO010000328.1 GCA_902783795.1 uncultured Eubacteriales bacterium | reverse complement strand
TTCTTCCAGCGTCTTTCCCTTGTTTGCCCAGTTGTGATCCCCGTACCAGGAGATCGATATGCCATTAATGAGAGCATGATCTTCTATACGGCAGTCGACCATGTAGATTTCCTTTCCATCAGCCAGTTTTCTCAGCTTTTCCGCCAGCTTATGGAACTGATCCTCTGAAAATTCCGCGCTCCCCGAAATATTCAATGTATCCATGCCTTTTGTGTCCGGCATACGATCTGAACTCAGGCCGTAATCCGCCAGCTTGTCAGATGAAAGGACTTTCAGCTTGTACTCGCCTTCTGTCAGAAAACGCGTATTGGTCAGCGGCTCCTGCCAGGCTGTCGGACTGTCCACATCGAAGCGGTAAAAAGGTCTGAAGATTTTCTTGCTGATGATCAGGGCCATGACAGCTGTCAGCACCAGGGCAGCTGCTATGATCAGTACTTTTTTACGCATATCATAACATCCATTCTCTGTTCCTGCTTATCATGTCTTCCGCCAGTTCTTTTATCCTTTCGCTGCTGTATTCAAAGAACATACGGTAGCCTTCACAGAAATAATTCAGTCTCACATCGGGCTGATGGGCACTTAAGCCCCCTGTCCTGCACCGGAAACAACCTCCGCGGCAAAGGGAAAGCCAGGGGCAGGAACGGCAATCCTCATGAAGAGGGTCTGAACGTTCCAGGAAATGTTTATTAAGCCTCGCTTCATCGATGGCATCCAGGCGGTCCGTGTTGAAATTGCCCAGGCACCATTCATCCAACGCATAAAAATCACAGGGATACACACTGCCATCGGCTTCCACCACATATTGAAGACCGCAGTGGCCGCGCTGGTCACAGGCCTCCGGCAGCGCTCCCATCAGTATGCCTACATAGTTCTCAAACTGACGGATATACTGATAATGGCCCTTTTTAACGTCCTCATAATACAGGTCGAAAAGATCCATCAGAAACCGGCCGTAAGTCTCTGGAAGCAGGGAGTAGGGTTTCTGGCCGGGTTCTTCGGCCAGGGGATCCAGACAGGGGATGAACTGCATGTAAAACCACTTCTTTTCCTGATAAAAACGGTAGATCTCACGGATATTCTCCGCTGTCAGCTTATGGACCACTGTCAGGATATTATAATCAACATTGAACTTTTCCAGAAGCTCGATAGACTCCATGACACGCTTAAAGGTCCCTGACGCCGGATCCCCTGCCGGATGCCGGTAGGTATCATGGATCACCTGGGTCCCGTCCACCGACACCCCGATCAGGAAATGGTTTTCCTTAAAAAAGCGGGCCCATTCCTCCGTAAGGGCATAACCGTTGGTCTGCAGGGCAAAGTGTATCACAGCCCCGTTGTGGTTATATTGCCGGGTATATTCCACAGCCTTCTCGAAAAAGGGAATGCCGCGAAGTGTCGGCTCTCCGCCCTGGAAGGACAAGGTATAGTGATCCGTCACATGGATCAGCGTGCGCCGGATCACGTTTTTCAATGTTTTTTCGCTCATCATGCCGAAGCTTGCCTGCTGCCGGTTCGCTGCTTCGTCGCAGTAAAAGCAGTAGTCGCACTTCATATTGCAAAGCCCTGACGCGGGCTTGATCATAACGCTGAGAGATCTCATGACTTCTTTACTCCAAATATATGTTTGTACAGGAACTGCCCTCCATTTTCCTTGTCAGTATACCATATAGCCGCATTAATATCACTATGCAAATCTGATTTTTCTCTGTATAAGCAGAGGCTGCCGCTTTAATTGCGGCAGCCTCCATCATAATTCTGCATTTTTGATCCGGCTGATTCTTCGTATATATCAGCCTCTCTGATCCTTAAACAACAGGGCTATCGTGGGGTTGAGGACAGCCGGAGCCGGCTTCGGGGCATATTTCGCATGCCGTCTTAAGAGCTCATCAGCCTCTTCATTACGCCCGGTGTCACGGAGTCTCTTTTCATAAACAGGCAGCGAAGTCTCGTGTGCATGGAAAGGCCCTCCCTCATGATAGACCGTCCACATGGGATCGATCTCGGTGGTA
>CACZSO010000327.1 GCA_902783795.1 uncultured Eubacteriales bacterium | reverse complement strand
TGGCTTAGCGAAGGGCAGATAGTTATTCTGTCCGTTTTACATAATGCCTGAAGATGATCTCTTCGTGGGAATGACCCGGGAAGGTCTCTTCTTCCTTAAGCTGAAAAGCTGAAAGAAGAGAAGCAGGAAACATCAGATCAGCCGGATACCGCTTATCCCAGATATACAGAAGGATCTCATCGATCAGATGGTAATAGCCTATCAGCGAAACGTTTTCCACATAGGCGTAGATTTCGTCACGAGCGGCTGTAAACAGGAAATCCGAAGGCGCATCATCCTCTTTTGCAGGAAGCAAAAGCCTCTCGAAAAAGGCGTCCGGGATAAATTCCCTGTTCCTTAAGAGGGAACGTGTGGTATAATAGTTCGCAGAGACCGGAACTTCAGCTTTAAGAAGCTGTCCGGCCATGTGCTGATGGACTTCCCGGTCGGAGGACTGGCGACGCTGATTAAAGGAATAACCAAAACGGGTATCTGTACAGATAATGAGTTTCATTTTTGAGCTCCTGATAAGGTGTAACTTTTAATACAAGTTTATCATAAAAAGGATATATCGTCCATGACGAAAAAGATAAAATACGAACTGATCCGGAGCCGGCGGACCACCATGGCGGTGCAGATCAAGGAGGGGAAAGTGATCATAAGAGCCCCTTACAGCCTGCCCTTATCTGCCATAGAAGCCTTTGCAGCGTCTCATGAGGCCTGGATAGAAAAACACTTAAAAGAAGCGGAAGAACAAGAAATAAACAGACAAAAGCTGCCGCCTTTCACCCAGGAAGAACTTAAGACCTTGAAGGAACGAGCCAGGCAGATCATCCCCCTTAGGGTCAAATATTTTGCCGGGCAGATAGGGGTGACTTACGGAAAGATCACCATTAAAAGCCAGCGCTCCCGCTGGGGCAGCTGTTCATCCAAGGGAAATCTAAACTTCAACTGCCTCTTGATGCTGGCCCCTATGGAAGTGCTGGACTGTATCGTGGTGCATGAACTCTGCCACCGGAAAGAAATGAACCATTCCCCGCGCTTCTACCGGGAAGTATTGAAAATCTGCCCGGATTATTATGAAAGGCACAAGTGGCTGAAGATCCACGGTAAAGAACTGATCGACCGGCTGCCGCAGTAAAGGCTTCTTTGCAGGAGGTTTATATGAAACTGATCCATACAGCGGATCTGCATCTGGACTCCAGGCTGACATCACGTCTTACGGGCCAGAAAAGAAAAGAACGAAGAAATGAGCTCCTCATGAATTTTGAGAGGCTCTGTGATTTTGCGTCTTCTCATGATGTCACTGCCATCCTGATCTCCGGTGATCTCTTTGACCGGGACCAGGTGTCAGAGACAGCTGCCGGTATGGTGCGGGCCGTGATACGGGCACATAAAGATATAGAATTCTATTATTTAAAGGGAAATCACGACAAGGGAGAAGCCTTAACTTCAGAGGATGTCCCTGTGAATCTTCACCAGTTTGGCACTGCCTGGCAGACCTACTCTCTGGATGAGGATATCAGGATCCATGGCCTGGAGCTTACGGGAAGTGATACCAGGGATGCTCTGACAAGCCTGAAAACAGATCCGGACATGATCAATATCGTCATGCTGCACGGACAGCTGACGGAGAACAGGAATGATACCACAGACCATGCCATCTATCTTCCGGATCTTAAGTTTCGTGATATTGACTATCTGGCTCTGGGCCATATCCATGAAAAACGGGAGGACAGGCTGGATCACCGGGGCATTTATGTATATCCCGGCTGTCTGGAAGGCCGGGGCTTCGATGAATGCGGCGAGCATGGATTCATGCTGCTGGAGATCCACCCGGAAAAACATCGGCTGGACACCACGTTTGTGCCCTTTGCCAGACGTACCCTGTTCCGGGCAGAGGTGGACATCACAGGTCTCTCCACCACGAAAGACATCTTATCAGTAGTGGAAAAGGCCCTTGATCAGGAAAAGATACAGGCGAAGGACATGGTGCAGGTGCGCCTGACCGGTTCCACGGAAGCAGAAGCGGAGCGAGATATCTCTTATATCGCCTCTGTGCTGGAGGACCGGTATTATATGGCAGAGCTTCGGGATGAGACTGTCTTCATGGTGCATCCGGAGACCTATCAGTATGATGAAACTTTGAAGGGCGTATTTGTGCGGCAGGTACTGGAGGATGGGAGCCTGACAGAAGACGAAAAGGCAGCTGTCATCCGCTATGGCATCCTGGCGCTGAAACAGGAGGAACTATGAAGCTCATATCCTGTCATATCGCAAATTTCGGTAAATTAAAGGACATGACTCTTCAGTTTAAGGAAGGAGAGAATGTGATCCTGGAAAATAACGGCTGGGGGAAGTCTACCCTGGCGGCCTTTATCCGCGCCATGTTTTACGGCCTTTCCGGAGAGCGGAAAAGAACCGAGACGGCTAATGAACGGCGGCGGTTTAGACCCTGGCAAAACGGGGTCTTCGGCGGCCAGCTGACCTTTGAGACCCAAGGGAAGACCTATACGGTCTACCGGGTCTTCGGTGACCGGGAAGGACATGATGAATTTAGATTGATAGATGAAAATACCGGCCTTGTATCTGCAGATTTTTCGGAGAAGCTGGGAGAAGAGCTGTTCAAACTGGATCGGGAATCCTTTATGCGTACTGTTTTCATCAGCCAGGCGGACTGTGAGACAGCAGTAACAGACGATATTCATGCGAGGATAAGTAATCTCACGGATATCACGGGAGACATGAAAAACTATGACAGTGCAAACGCGGCCCTGACCACCAGGATCAATGCCCTGACACCGGACAGAAAGACCGGAGCCTTATATAAACGCAAAGAGGAGATCCTGTCACTGAACCGGAGGATCAGGGAAGCGGAGGGGCTGGAAGAGACCCTGAAGGCAGCAGAAGAAACTCTTTCCGGGAAAGAGGCGGAGATTAGAAAAACCGAGGAAACATATAAATATTATGTAAAACAGCAGGAGATCCTGAATGCCCGGGAGAAAGCAGAGAGCCTGAAGGGAAGAGAGGAAGAATTAACTGGCCGGCGGGATCTTAAGAAAGAAAAGTTAAAGACTACGGCCGCTTATTTCCCGGGAAAAGTCCCGGAAGCATCAGAGATCCGCGCTGCTGTCAATATCTATACAGAAGCGCAGAAAAAAGAAGAAAGAGCTGAAGCATTGTCCTTTTCGGCAGAAGAAAAAAAAGTATTTCTCAGACTGAAAGAAACATTTGCAGAAGGCATACCGGAAGAAGGCTTCCTGACAGAAGTCCGAAAAGCTGCAGAAACATTGAAGGATACAAAAACCCGCACAGAAAAGAACCGGCCGGCAGAGGAGGAAGAGGCCCGATATCAGGAACTGAAAGCCTTATATGAAGAGGAGCAGGTCACACCGGAAGAACTGACATCGGCATGGGAGGCACGGCTTAAAAAAGAACAGGAAACAGAGACTCTGGAAGAGATACTGGAACTTAAGGAAGAAGACAGCCCAGGCGTGAAAAAGGGATTTGGCAGCGTCATTTTCGGCGCAGCGGCCTGTGTGACCGGCGCCCTGATACTGCTGATCCGGATGACAGTCTCAAAAGGAAACCAGCTGCTTCTGATCCTGGGAATCACCTTCGTGGCTCTGGGGGCCCTTCTAATACTGCTTAAACTGCTGGCTGGAAATGAGAACCTTGCTGATCATACAGAGCGGGAAGCTTTGGAAGAGCGGATCAGGCGGCTGGAGACTCAGATAGAAGCCATGGACCGGAAACTGGAAAAAAAGCTGGGCATCGAGGAAGGCAGCCTTAACAAAGAAGCCCTGGAATCCGCGGTCTTACTGAAGATCCGGGAATATCAGGAATATGAAAGACTCCGGGAAAAATGTGAGGATCCCGGATTGCAGGCGACTTACGAACAGGAAAAACGGATAGAAATATATTTGGCAGAAAAGCTCACGCCTTATGGATATCCGGGAGAAGATCTGGTATCAGAGGCAGAAAAGCTGTATTCCGATGCTGAAAAATATCGTGCCCTGAAATTAAGACAGGAAAATGCACTGGAGGCCCATAAGACTTACCGTGATGCGGTGAAAGAAGTCACAGATTTTATTAAACGCTGCGGCCTCACAGTTGAGCAAGATCTGTTATCCCAGCTGCTTACTATGCGGGATGAGCTAGATGAGTTTTCTGATGCTTCAGAGGAATTCGTAGAAGCCTCGCAAGATCTCAGCCGTTTTCTGGAAGCGAATGAAGAAGCATTGATACAAGTGAAGAAACTGCTGGAGGAGACCGAGGTTTTGCCTGTCAGTAAAGAGGTGCTGAAATACCAGGCTGAAGATCTGCTGCAGCGTAAGGATGAGCTGGTCCGGGAATCTTATGAACTGAAGGAGCGTATCACGGATCTTACGGAAAGAAGAGACCAGGCAGAAGAGGATCGCGATACCTTAAGCCGTCTTATGGAACAGCAGGAGACAGAAGAGAAAGCCTTCCGGCTGATGAAGATCGCCCGCGAAAAACTGGAAAACGCAAAAACTGCATTGACCAATAAATATGCGGACCCATTGTTTAAGAGCTTTTCGCTCTATTATGAAATGATCACACAGGAAGGAGCTTCTGACTATCATCTGGATGCTAATATCCATCTGTCAAAAGAGGAGCAGGGCCTGCCCAGAAGCACCGCAGCTTTAAGCACAGGCTACCGGGATCTCACCGGCATCTGTCTTCGCTGCGCTCTGGCAGAAGCTATGTTCCAGGAAGAAAGGCCTTTCCTGATCCTGGATGACCCCTTCACAAATCTGGACGATGAAAAACTGAAACGGGCCAGGGTGTTTTTGAAGCAGCTGGCAGAAAGATACCAGGTGATCTATCTCACATGTGCCGAGGTCAGAAAGTAAAGTTTTTTGACTGTCAGATACATGGAAGCAGTGATTATCTGAATAAAAAACTTGCGTATCTTATGGCTTTGCTTTATACTGTTACCGTCAAGGTGGATTATGCCCTTTTCTGCCTGACAGATTGAAAACAGATACAAAAAGGCTCGGAAAGCTGGTACTTTTCGAGAAGAATAAGGTAAAAGGAGTATATTATGCAGAAAAAAAGAAGGATGCGTTACCTGTCATCAATGTTGATCACAGCAGCGGTATTACTGTGGCTTCTGGTGGCACCGCATACTGCGAAGGCAGCGAATATATCGCTGAATGAAACAAACTTCCCGGATGCCGCCTTCCGTACGGCAGTAAAAAGTGCGTTTGACTTGAATAATGATAATTCATTGTCATCGACAGAAATATCGAAGGCGAAGAAACTGGATGCCAGCAGCTCGGGGATAGCCAGTACTACAGGCCTTCAATATCTGACAGCGCTGCAGGAGCTGAATGTGCAGTATAACCAGCTCCGGACACTGGATGTCTCTAAAAATACAGCTCTGACGACATTGATCTGTAATGGAAACACGTTGTCTGCACTGGATGTTTCGATGCTTACGAACCTGGTCTTCCTGGACTGTTCCGAGAATTCTATCGAAGAACTGAATCTTCTGAATAATGGAAAACTGGAACGGCTGGAAGCTTATGAAAACTGGCTCACCACCATTAATTTATCCAATAATGTATTGCTTACTTATCTGGATCTTCGTGATAATGAGATATTAAAGACTATCGGTGTGAACAACAGCAACATGGTCTCAGTGACGAAAAACACCGCGCTGACTTATTTTGACTGTTCGAATACTCAGCTTCCCATGATCGATGTATCGAAATGTCCGGAACTCACGGAACTGTATGCGGATGAAGCGAAACTCACCACGTTGAATGTGGGTTCAAATCCGAAACTGGTGGTGCTGCATGCTGCCTATAATGACCTTACCATGTTGGATCTGTATAAGAATCCCTTGCTGGAGGAATTATCCATCTGCTGTAATGATAGATTGGAGTATGTGTATTTCAGCAAACTGCCCAAACTGATCTATCTGGACATCATGTGCACAGGGATCAAGAGCCTGGATGTCAGCGCGAGTCCCGATCTGGAAGTTTTGTATGGGGGCGGCGGCCCGCTGAATTCATTGACCCTCGGATCTCATCCGAAGCTGGCAGACTTTAATGTGGGTGACTGTTATATTACTGAGCTTGATATCAGCGGCTGCCCGATGCTGGTGAAAGCTTACAAGAATCCATCGACCTCAGGTGTTACTTTCATATATGATGAAGGTGTGACGATCATTACCGAAGGTGTGC
>CACZSO010000326.1 GCA_902783795.1 uncultured Eubacteriales bacterium | reverse complement strand
TGTGATGAAGAGGTCGAGTGGTGTCTGGACGGAGAGTTTGGAGGAACGTATAAGGAAACAGAGATAAACGTGATCCATAATGCCGTATCATTTTTGGTATAATCTGTTTTGAAAGGATGAAACATGCCGAAAAAAACTAAAAAGACAGAAGAATCTGAAGTAAAAGTCAAAGATATCATCGACGATGCAGCATCTGAAGAAGCTGTCATCGATGATGATTATACAGAAGAAGAATCTTCTAAGAAAAACAGCATCCCTCAGGAGCTTTTAGATAAGCTCGTGACCATGGGAAAATCCAAAAACAACACGCTGGACATGAAAGACATTTCCAAAGTGTTCCAGAATGTGAATCTAAGCCCTGACAGTCTGGACGAGATCATTACCTATCTGGAAGGCAAGCATATTACGCTGCGCATCCTGCAGGATGATGCCATGATGGATGATGATTTCCTGGACGGTGACCTGGATCTCCTGGGAGATGAAGGCGAAGAACTGGATCTGGATATCGATAACATCGATCTTCTGGAAGGTGTTTCCACCGGTGATCCGGTCAGGATGTACTTAAAAGAGATCGGCACGGTCCAGCTTCTGACGCCGGAAGAAGAGACGGAACTGGCCAAGAAAAAAGCAGAGGGCGATGAAGCAGCGAAAAAGCGGCTGATCGAAGCGAACCTGCGTCTGGTGGTCAGTATCGCGAAACGCTATAACGGCCGTGGCATGAGCTTTCTGGATCTGGTCCAGGAAGGTAACCTGGGCCTCATCAAAGGCGTTGAAAAGTTTGACTATACAAAAGGCTATAAGCTCTCTACCTATGCCACCTGGTGGATCCGCCAGTCGGTGACCAGGGCTTTGGCAGATCAGGCACGCACCATCCGTGTGCCGGTGCATATGGTCGAGACCATTAATAAGATGTCTAAAATGCAGCGCAAACTCACGCTGGAGCTGGGTTATGAGCCTTCGGTCCAGGAACTGGCCGATGCGCTGGACTTACCTGAATCTAAAGTGATGGAGATCATGCAGATCGCCCGTGAGCCCGCCTCCCTGGAGACACCTATCGGTGAAGAAGATGATTCTAACCTGGGTGATTTCGTAGCTGATACGAATACGGTAACTCCCGAAGTCAACATTGAAAATGTGATGCTGAGAGAAGAGATCGAGCGGATGCTGTCTGATCTTAAGGACAGGGAACGCCAGGTCATTATCCTTCGTTTCGGACTGGAAGACGGTCATCCCAGGACACTGGAAGAAGTAGGTAAGGAATTTAACGTCACCAGAGAGCGCATCCGTCAGATCGAAGCGAAAGCTTTGAGGAAACTCCGCAATCCTGTCAGGTCCAAACGGATCAGGGATTTCCTTCAGTAATCATTCATCATGGAACACAGGAATTATCAAAAAGAATTAGATAAGATCCTTTCAGGGCTGGGGCAGGAAACTGCCCCGACTCTGCTTTTGCATGCCTGCTGCGCTCCCTGTTCCAGTTATTGTATCGAATATCTGTCGCAATACTTTGAGATCACGGTATTTTTCTATAATCCGAACCTGGACGAAGAGGAGGAGTACCGGCGGAGGGTCGGTGAGGAGATCCGTTTTATAAAGTCTTTCCGGACAAAGCATCCCGTACATTTCCTGGAAGGGACTTATGAACCAGGCCGTTATCTGGAACGGGTCGAAGGCCTTGAGGAAGAACCTGAAGGCGGAAAACGCTGTTTAAAATGCTTTGAGCTTAGATTGTATGAAAGCGCATTGAAGGCAAGGGAACTGGGGCTGGATTACTTTACAACTTCACTTACCATATCTCCCTTAAAGAATGCTGCTGTTTTAAACAGTATCGGAGAAGCCTGCGCTGAAAAGACAGGGGCCCGGTTCCTTCCCTCGGATTTCAAAAAGAAAAACGGTTTCCTTCGCTCGACTCAGCTGTCAAAAGAGTATGGACTTTACCGTCAGGACTACTGCGGATGCAGCTTTTCTAAGCGAAATAAGGAAAAAGTTTAAAATATCCGCTTGACAAATATCCTGAATATGTTATGATTATTGGGTATGTTTACTTATGATCTAACGTGTCTCAGGTCATGAGTGACGAAGGAAAAGAATACCCTCATCTTCTTGGCCTTCAAAAAAATATACGGAGGTGCCATATGGCAAATGTTAAATCTGCGAAGAAGCGGATTTCTGTCAGCAGAAACAGGGCAGAAAGAAATAAGGCGATCAAATCTGAAGTGAAGACCTATCTGAAGAAGGTCGATGCGGCTATCGCATCCGGAGACAAACAGGCAGCGGCTCAGGCATTCAAGGATGCTGAGATCAAGCTTACCAAAGCAGCTTCCAAGGGTGTTTTCCATAAGAATACCGTATCCAGAAAGATCGGACGCCTGGCTAAGGCAGTAGATGCAATGGCATAAACTTTTAAAAAGACCTGA
>CACZSO010000325.1 GCA_902783795.1 uncultured Eubacteriales bacterium | reverse complement strand
TATTTTGTGACAACGAGAATGGATGAAACAGTAACGGATGATTATGGCGGATTTACGACGACAGAATCAGCATGGAAGCGAGACGACGGTGAATTATTCATACAGGGAGGACAGGACGGTTCTTCATTCTTTCTTTTTCTAAACGAGACAGGACTTTCGGTATACTGTTATGGAGTTCCGGATGAATTTTCTTCCACACAGTTTATGTATAATAATCAATATGAACTGGCATTTCCTCCCGGAGAAAATATCTATATACGATCTTTCAAAAACGGATACTGGTACACGAACCGGAGCGTATATTCCGGTATAATCGATACAGAAGGAAACTGGGTCGTCCGGGAGATCGTATGGGATGAATAAAATGAAGCAATAAAATCAGAAAAGAAGTATAAAAGACAAGTCTTTTGTATCTATCTTTATGGCGCAGTAAATGCGCCGTGCAGAGGAAAGTATGAGAGACAAATCTTTCGTATCTATCTTTATGGCGCATTAAATGCACCACTCAGAGGAAAAAATGGAGAAAGAAAAAAGTGCCCGGTTGACGGATATCTGTATGATAGTTGACAGTACCCATCATAAGGGTACTTTTTTCTTTGGTACAAACATAAGGAATGAATATGTAAAAAAAGATTATTATGGGAAAAATGCACAAAAAAGATTGAAATAAAACAAAAATACTGGTACAATAAGAACGGTTTTTGAAAATCCTAACATGAATGGAGGTTTTACTCATGAAAAAGAAAATCGCATTATTACTTGCTGGTCTTATGACTCTTGGTTCTCTTTCCGTCATGCCCGTTATGGCAGAGGAGGCTGACCTTTCCGAGCTGATCGCGGCAGCGCAGGAAGAGGGCGAACTGGTCGTTTATGGCTCCTGCGAAGAAGAATATCTTGCAGCAGCTGTGGATCATTTCCAGGAGCTGTATAATATCAAGACCTCATATCAGAGACTTTCCACCGGTGAAGTTTACAGCAAGATCCAGGAAGAAGCCGGGAATCCCTCCGCTGATGTATGGTTCGGCGGGACTACAGATCCTTACAACATGGCTGCAAAGGATGGCCTGCTGGAGAATTATGAGGCACAGAACGCATCCCATCTGCTCTCCGATATGTACAGAGATGCAGACGGTGCCTGGTACGGAATCTACAAAGGAATCCTGGGCTTTATGGTAAACGTTGACGAGCTGGAAAGAATGGGGCTTGATACACCGGCCGACTGGCAGGACCTTCTGGATGAGAAGTATGCAGGCAAGATCTGGCTTTCCAACTACAATACCGCAGGAACAGCCAAGCTGGTAGTCAATACCATGATCCAGAAATACGGCCATGACGAAGGTATCCAGTATCTGGTGGATCTGGACAAGAATATCGAAGTTTATACAAAGTCCGGTTCCGGTCCGTCCAAGAATGTCGGCACCGGTGAGTGTGTCATCGGTATCGGTTTCCTGCATGACGGCATTACTCAGATCGTAGATAACGGCTATGGCAATATCGGCCTCATCATTCCGTCCTCCGGCACTTCTTTTGAGATCGGTGCTACCGCGATCTTTAAGGGAGCTGCACATCCCAATGCAGCAAAACTCTGGATCGAATATGCACTGAGCCCCGAATGCGTTGAACTGGCAGCCCAGTACGGCTCCTATCAGTTCCTGGTTCTGGACAATGCACAGCAGCCGGAAGTAGCTGAAGAATTCGGCCTTGATCCCGAAAACGTTATGGAATATGACTTTGAGGATGCAAAAGAGAATACAGCCACCTATATTGAAGAAGTCATGACAGCTCTCGGCGATGCCGCAGACGGACGTTTCCAGACAGAGTGATTTTCTCATCTGTAAACGCATGTTTACATCTGCCAAAAGTCCGTCCTGATGCCGATCACGTAATCGAAACTGCCGCGTCCTTACGGAATTGCATTTTCGAACAGTATCTGGCTGAACAGACAGACTGATCAGAATATATCACCCCGGGCCCGGGCGGATGACCAGATCCTCATCCGGCCGGGCTCTGTTTTTAAGAAAACATTATGGAGAGCCTGAAAAAAAGAAATCTGCCATGATGCCCCGCCCGCGGGGCAGAAAGGAGGAAACTATGGCACGCCGTCAAAGTGCTGAGCTGGACAGAAAAAAACTTCTGGCCGATCCGGTTATGGTTACCACGATCGTTCTGCTGATCGCATTTCTTACTCTATTTATCCTGTATCCGCTGGCCAT
>CACZSO010000324.1 GCA_902783795.1 uncultured Eubacteriales bacterium | reverse complement strand
TTTCAAAGGAGCGTTCGTAAGTGCCGGAGGTGACCAGGGAGGCGTCGGTGATCTCCAGGGTCTTTATGACTTCCTGGCTTTCTTTCTCCGGATAGCGGATGCCTAAGAGGAAGGGTTTCTGATCTGGTTTTTTTCCGATGGCGAGCAGATTGCCGCCCAGGGAGATCAGGGCGCTTTCCACGCCGTCAGTCACCAGGCTTTCCTTCAGCCGGTCCGCGATATAACCCTTCGCGATGGCGCCCAGATCGATCTGACAGGCGGGATCATCGATCAGGATCTCGTGATTATCCAGCAAATGTACATGGCGGTAGCCGGTATGCAACAGGGCTTCTTTCAGATCACTGACTTCCGGAAGCACAGTATCTGACTCGGAAAAGTGATAGAGATCTGACACAGCACCTAATGTAATATCGAAAGCGCCGCCGGAGATTTCAGAAAAAGAAAGCGCATCCCCTATCAGAGCGTAGAGCTCATCAGAAGCCGTGAAAGCTTTCCCTTCACTGTGGTTGAGTTTATATAATTCAGCGTCCTCCCGGGTACGGCTGAAGACAGACTCGTACGTTTTTAAGAGCTCCAGCGCTTTCTGGGCTGCCGGACGGTCCTTTTCCTTATAGACCGTGATCTGACAGACCGTATCCAGGGCGAAGGAAGTCAGGGTGATGGTTTTTGCAGACGAACAGGAAGAAAACAGAAACAGGGAACAAATAAGCAAAGAAAGGGCTGCAAGAAAAGAAACAGCGCTTTTTTTTGTGACTGTTAATCTGCACATTGGCGATAACTCTCCTGAAGGTAAGTATCGTGAAAGCCGGGACAGGTTCAGTGTAGAAGAGCGGCCTCCGTGAAACACAATTTGCTTTGACAACAGGCCTGAAATCTTCTATAATGAACCGGTAACAGGTGGCTTTCCGGGTTATCATAGCATATTTTGACAGCAGTGTCAAAAAGCAGGCATCAGCGCCGAACTTAAGTCCCGGAAAGGACAGATTGTTTCTAAAGGTCAGGAAAAACTAAGGGGAGAGAGCAGCATCATGATCAGATCATTATGGTCTTCTTACAAAAATGATATCCTGCTGGTCCTGGGGCTCCTTCTTCTTTGCGCCTTGATCTTCGGTGTGCGTCTTCTGAACCGGAAGCCGGGAAAAGCGGTGACAGTGGAAAGAGATGGACAGGTGATCGCAGCCTATGATCTGTCCGAAAACAGGGAAGAACGGTTTTCGATGGGCTTTGATCCAGAGGAGTATAATGTCCTGGTGATTGAAAACGGTTGTGCCTATGTTCGTGAGGCCTCCTGTCCGGACCAGATCTGCGTGCATCATAAAAAGATAGAACACGAAGGGGAGAGCATCGTCTGCCTGCCCCATAAGTTTGTGGTCACGATCGGGGAAGAAGGAGACAGCAGATGAAGCTTAGAAATCTGGCTTATCCGGCCCTCTGCCTGGCTCTGGCCATGCTGTTCTCCTATGTGGAGTCACTGTTTCCTCTTTCGGTGGGGATCCCGGGGGTCAAGATGGGCCTTCCGAACATTATCATTGTCTTCCTCTTGTACCGGACGGGGATCCGGGAAGCGGCGGCGGTCTCTTTGTCCAGGATCCTTTTGACAGCCCTGTTGTTCGGAAATCTGTTCAGTTTTCTGTATTCCCTGGCCGGAGCCGTCTTAAGTCTGCTTGTCATGACGCTGCTGAAAAGGAGCGGGGCTTTCCGGGTGGTGACCGTGAGTATTGCCGGGGCGGTGTCCCATAACCTGGGCCAGATCCTGATGGCTATGCTGATCCTGGGGTTTAAGGAGATTCTGTATTACCTGCCGTATCTGATTCTGTCGGGGATCCTGGCAGGTATCGTGATCGGTATTCTGGCCGCACTTTTCATCAACCGTTTCAGCCATTTTATAAAACATGAATAATGAGAAAAAACCGAAACCAACTAAATATATTCTGCTGGGCCTTCTCCTGCTTCTGATCCTGGGCGGGGTGCTTATTTCACCCCTGTTAAAGAAAAACCAGACGGAAGATACCTACCGGCCCATGCAGGAAGCCACCTTGCCGCTGATCTCGCTTTCTTTTGCCGAAAATTATGAGACAGAACTGCACGGCTACACGGATGAGATGGACCTTCCGGGCATGCGGGATGTGATCATTCCCTTAAGCGCAGAAAAAACATTGTTAGTGGCGGTACGGCCCTGCGGCAATGTGATCAAAGAGCTTTCCTATGAAGTCAGGACGTTAAGCGAGGAAACATTGATCGATTCGGGAACCGTGCCTGACCTTATCGAAGAGGGGGAAGAGCTGCATACCACGCTCACCTTTTCTGACCTGTTAAACAGCGGTGAAGAGTACCATCTGGTGTTGTATCTTTCGACAGAGGCGCAGGAGAGTGTCCGTTATTATACGCGCGTCCTTTACGCAAGGAACAGCCATGAAAAGCAGCTGATGGATTTCGTGAACACCTTCTCCGAAGCCACGTATGATAAGGAGAAGGCAGACTTTATTGTTAATTACATCCAGCCATGGGATTCTTCGGAAACCGAGGATTATTACTACACAGATATCCACTCAAAGTATGCCATGTTTACCTATGGGAATCTGAAGGTGGAACGGGATAAAAAGATCAGCTTCCGGATCACGGAACTGGAGGCTACGCAGCTTTCCGTGACGCTGGATTATCAGATCCGGATGGAGATCGGGGGAGAGAAGAAGACCTGCTTTGTCAAGGAGTTTTTCTGTACGCGTTATCGTTCGGAAAAGGTGTATCTGCTGGATTATTACCGCACCGTGAGGCAGGAATTCGAGGATGAAAAAGCAACACAGGAAAAGGGCCGTATTTTCTTAGGCATCGGCGCTCAGGATACACAGATCCTGAACTCGGACAATGATGTCTACACGGTTTTTGTGCGTAATCATGAGATCCGTTCCTATAATGCGCGTACGAATGCCATGAACCTGATCTTTTCCTTCAACGATGAGAATGACGCCTCCGGCCGTTCCGGCTTTGACCATCACAATATGCAGATCGTCAAAGTCACGAATGACGGCGATGTAGACTATATGGTTTACGGCTACATGAACCGGGGCAGTTTTGAGGGACGGGCAGGCATCTGCTTCTACCGCTATCAGGCTTCCTTAAATGCCGCGAAGCGCCTGTTTTTCATACCGGTCTCAGAGTCAGAGCAGATGCTCATGATGGACATGGGTACATTGGCGTACGTGAATGATGAGGATGTCTGCTACCTGCGTTACGGCAACGGTATTTATTCCATCGACCTGAAGACGGGCGAATCCGTGGAAGTTTCCATCCGGGCCTATCCCGGCATGTATGCCATGAATGAGAAGGGCAATGTGGTGGCCTGGCAGGAGGGGGCGGACCTGAACTACCCGGAGCGCCTGGTGATCCTGAATATGGACACCCAGACCACTGCTGTCGTAAATGCTCCGGAGGGAGAATTTGTAAAGATCCTGGACTTTATCGGTGATGACATCGTCTACGGCTACGGACTTAAGGGAGATTCCATCATTCAGGCGAATGTGGACACCCAGCAGCTTTTGAACCGGATCCTGATCGCCTCTACGGATGAAAAACTCACTGTCCAGCAGACTTACGAAGCGAAGGATTTCTTTATTCTGGGGGCGGAAGTGACAGAAAAACGGGTGACCATCCGCCGCTGCAAAAAAGAATCCCGCGGAAGCTACACGGTGATCGACAACGATTACCTCTTACTGACCCAGCCGGTGGATACGGACGTCAACCGGAGTTCCCTGGGACGCCGCATCAACGAAGAAGGAAAGCGGGAATACTACATCCAGATCGGCACCACCACGAACCATGATTCCCAGTTTTCCGAGGCTGTGCCCGGCTTTGACACCGGCGAATCCCTGAACACCATCCGTTTAAAACATATGCAGACCGGGGTCTATTATGTCTATGGCTATGGACGTCTCCTGGCTGTGGAATCCGAGATTAATAAGGCCATCGATGAGGCATTCAATGTGATGGGCGTGGTGACCGATGAGCAGCTGAATTATCTCTGGACCCGCGG
>CACZSO010000323.1 GCA_902783795.1 uncultured Eubacteriales bacterium | reverse complement strand
GATCGTTAACGACCTCACCGTCGATCTCGATGGTGCCGCTGGTAATATCCTCCAGGCCTGCGATCATACGTAAAGTCGTGGATTTACCACATCCGGAAGGGCCGACAAAAACGATAAACTCTTTATCCTCGATGTCCAGGTTAAAATCTGAAACGGCCGGCCTGCCTTGTGTACGATGCGTACCACTGTCCTCATACATCTTATATACATTTGTCAGTTTTATACTTGCCATATCATACCTCTTTCACTAATTAACCCTTCACTGCACCGCCGGTAACACCTTCGACGTAATACTTCTGCAGGAACATGAACAGAAGCGCTACCGGGATGGCTACGATCACACCGCCCGCGCAGAACATGGTATAACGCTGGTTGATCATATCCGGCGTCAGCCAGTTCCACATACCTACGGCCACGTTCATTCCAGACGATGTACCGAAGGAGATATAACGGGCAAACACGAAATCTCCCCAGGGCCCCATAAAGGCCGTCAGGATAGTGTAAATGACGATAGGTTTGGCCAGGGGCAGGATGATCTTTGTCAGGACCTGCGCACGGGTGGCGCCGTCGATCCGGGCTGCTTCATCCAGGGATTTCGGCAATGTATCGAAGAAACCTTTGGATACGTAATAGCCCATGCCGGAAGATGCCACGTAGACCAGGATCAGTCCGGGAACCGCATTGGCCTGGGTAAGACCCAGATCCTTTAAGACACGGTACAGGATGATCATGGACAACATGCCCGGGAACATGCCTAAGATCAGCATGAGACGCATCAGGCCAGCCCTGGATTTAAAACGGAACCGGGACAGGGTGTAACTCATGCAGAGCACGATAATAGTCTGGATCACGGCCACGATCAATGCGATAATGAAAGTATTCGCATACCAGCGCTTGAAATCTGAATTCCACAGCGCAATGTAGTTGTCAAAGCCCCAGGTCTTGGGTGCCACATAGCCTACCGGCCAGGTGTTTTCCACACGGAAGGACTGCAAAACGATGCAGATAAAGGGGATCAGCCAGATGACTGCCATGACCGTGAGGATGACGTAAACGATGATGTTGCTTATATTCTGGCTGGCCTTCAGGCCTATATGCCTTTTCTGAGTTTTTTCGTTCATCACTGGAAATCCTCCTCATTCTTGATCGAGGGCAGCGCATTGTAAACGATCAGCGATATGACGGCTATCACTACGAAGACCATGATACCGATGACAGATGCCATGTAATACTGGGCACCTGCGCCGGTGGTGATCTTAAACAGCCATGTGATCAGAAGATCTGTATAACCCACAGAGCCTGCCGCAGAAGAAGCCTCTGCATTGATGGGGGCACCTCCGGTCAGCAGATAGATCACGTTGAAGTTATTGATGTTGCCAGTAAAGCTGGTCAGAAGATAAGGTCCGGTAACGAACAGCATGTAAGGCAGCGTGATCTTAGTATACTGCTGCCATGCGTTTGCTCCGTCTATCTTCGAGCTTTCATACAAGTCTGCCGGAATATTCATCAAGATACCGGTGGCGATCAGCATCAGGTACGGAATACCTATCCAGATATTGATCACGATGACCATGACCCTGGGCAATAGCGCGTTATTCGTCGTACTGCCCCAGAAATCTATTGCTTTATCGATCCACCCCATATTCATCAGGAAGCCGTTCACGATACCGTTTTTCGCGAACATCTTCGATACGTACAAAAGGGAGATGAACTGCGGGATCGCGATGGTCAGCACCAGGATAGTCCGCCACATCTTTTTCAGCTTGATGCCCTTTTTGTTGATGAGCATGGCTATGAACATGCCCAGGAAATAGTTGGTGAAAGTGGCAAAGAACGCCCAGATCAGCGTCCAGGCCAATACCTCGCCGAAAGTGGCGGAATACACGTTATTGCCGCCCTTCCAGGAAAGCATGGTCTTAAAGTTCTCAAGGCCTGCCCAGGAGAACAAAGCATTGTTATAGCCGTCATGGGTGCCGTCATAGTTCGTGAAAGCTACCAGGATCATGAAGATGATGGGCATGACGGTAAAGATCAGGATGCCGGTCAGAGGCAGGGCCAGCAATGTCTTATGGAACTGGTCATCTACCAGACTCCGTAAGTCATCCTTGCCGCTCTTTAATTTCTTGCCGGAACGGATGATATCCTCGGCGATCTTATTCTGCTTTACATTCACACGCCAGGTATAGATGAAGGCGATGATGAAGAAAATGGTCAGAACGCCATAAAGCAGGATCTTAAAGGAGTTGTCGCCGTAAACGGTAGTGTATGAGTCCAGCACTTCATTATATTCTTCGTGCGGGCCTATCTTACCTAAGGACGGCAGCATGCCTATCCAGTGGGCGCCGGCAAAAATCATGTAGAAGATAAATACGGCTTCAAATAACAGGAATAATAATCCCCGGAGCACCTGACCACGGGCGATATTCCCGAAGCCCATAAAAATATACGATAATTTCGTTTTCCAGTCACCATTTTTAAAGGTGAGGAAAATATCGGCAAATTCCCCTCCGACCGCTGTGAAGAAGTCTTTAATTCCATTGCCGATCTTCAGGATCAGGTTCAGACACGCCCTGGGAATCGAAGCGAAGAATGAACCTGTTTTATAAAGGAATTTCTGACCTCTGGAGAGTTTCAGAAACTCCAGATCGCTGTACTTTTTCATAGTCTTTATCCCTTTTCTTGAGCGCCCGTTAAAAACGGGGAGTTTTTAAAAAAGGCCGGAGCCCAAAGCAGGGCCCCGGCCAAACTCTGAACAGATCAACTATCTATGGATTGTCAATAACTGTTCTGATTTTCGCCTGATCAGTTCTTTTTAACGGTGATCTCGTTGGAGCCGTTGATCGTGACTGTATAGTTGCCGGGCTCTAAGAAGACGATGTTGTTATCATCGCCGGCAGCATCTGCGTTCAGCAGATCTGCGCCTTCCTTGACCTGGGCAAAGCCCTTATCATTCTCCCAGCTGCCGATATTGACGATACGGCCGCCCATGTAATCACTTTCAGGAACATCTAAGGTGACAGTCTTGTTATCGCCGTCGTCCTGAAGGATATAGGTATCTGATTCGTCAGCATTATCCCAGCCATTCCAGGCACCTACGAACAGAAGGCCTTCCTTCAGGTTCTTTAAGTGCTCAAGACCTGCTACATAAGTATCCAGGGCAGCCTGGTAATCTTCCTTCTTATCTGTATCTTTTGCTGCTGCAGAAAGAGCTGCTGCCAGATTCCACCAGCCATCATTGACCTGGCCCTGGACCACAGATTTCTGAGCCTGCTTCACAACAGCGTTAAGGACCGGGTCTTTTGCCACTGCATCGTCAGCCTGGGCTTCTTTATTAGAGGGGCCCCAGCCTACTGCAGCATGACGCTCCAGCTGAGCATCCTTACCGGTCAGATACTGAGCCAGTCTGTGAAGGACAGCGGCCTTGACAGAATCTGTCTGGGGCTTCACGCCCAGGAGCTTGTAACCCATGAAGGAAACAAGGTCATAATCTTTTCCGTCTACCGTATATTTCGGCAGTGCAGCTACGCCAAGGTTATCGCCAAGGATCGCAGAAGCTGTGCCGGAATCCCAGGTACCGCTGACAACAACGGCTGCATTGGAATCGAATTCACTGGCGCCGCTCTTGCTTAAGAACATGGGAGAAGACTGGATGTCATGCAGACCCTGCATGGCTACGAGACCTTTCTCGCTGTTAAAGTCATCATTTACATTCCAGTGGCCGTCTTTATCGGTGGACCATTCAGATTTGCAGCCCGCGCCGAAGAAGAAGGATGCCAGATACCAGGCATTGCCTACGTCAAACGCCAGATATTTCTTTGCTTTTTCACAGGCAGCGATGACGTCGTTTAAGTTGCCGGCAATATCATCAGAGACAACGCTCTTATCATAGTACATGAAGTAGGTATTGTCAGCGGTCAGCGGATATGCATAAATATCACCAGACATGGTGGCTGCATTCACTGCACCTTCATCATTACCGTTCTTTACGAACTCAGCAGCCTTAGCTCCGAGTTTGGAAAGAGCATTCGCCTGCACCAGACGTGCGAACTGGTCCTGCGCGAAGCAGAAAAGGTCGCCGCCGGCCTCAACGTCGGTGATCATCTGGGTCGCCGCGTCGCCTTCACCGACGTTCTCAACGGTTGCATTGATCTTAATGCCGTCAGTGTTGGAATTATTAAAGGCTTCGATCTGTTTTTTAGTCAGATCGACGATGTTGTCTGCACACCAGACAGTAACATCGTACGTGCCGGCCAGCTCGCTGGAGCCTCCCTCCGGAGCCTTCGTGGTCTGATCACCACCCTCTGGGGCTTTGGTGGTCTGAGCACTGCTGGAGCCACTGTCCGCACTGGGTGTGGTGCCGCCCCCTCCGCAGGCCGCCAGGCTAAATACCATGACTGCTGCAAGAAGAAGGGCAAGAATTTTTTTCATTGATTTCATGATCTCCTCCTATAATCTTTTTTCCGCCTTTTTTGCGGTTAGGGCCCTATTACCCTATCTTGAACTATGTTATATACCTATCTCATAAAAATTTCAAGTATATATTTAAAAAAATTGTGATTAATTACCAGTCGCTGAAAGCGTTTCATTTTCTGATCAGTGAAAAAACTTTCAGCGAAGGGAGGGGATGGCCTTTTTCATCAAACAAGGCCTGGTTGTCCACGGCTGTCCCTCCCCAGTATTTTCCGGCATCTTCCGGATCATAGACAGCCGCAAAACGGGCAGCCCAGCCAGACCCGTACTTTTCCCAGAGCTTTTTATTATCTTCATAGCTCTTTGTCCCCACACTGATCCAGGCTCCTTCCCAGTAGCAGATGCCCAGGCAGTCTTTTATCTGGTTTACCGCCGTATCGATCAGGTCCCGTACACTGTCTGCCTGCCCTTGCATCGTAAAAGGATAAGGGCGCGCCACATCACTCCCCTCCCCCACGGTATTATGGAAGAAATCCGTATCTTTTTCTGTGTAGGCATAAGATGTCTCTGCGATCAATGTCTTCTTTC
>CACZSO010000322.1 GCA_902783795.1 uncultured Eubacteriales bacterium | reverse complement strand
TTGCCTTTTTCTCCGTCCTTTAACAAGCCGGGGCCATTGCCCGGCTTTCCTCTCTTCCTGGATTTCTCTGTTCCTATGCGCTTTCTTCTAATCGCCGCGTCTTGTTATGGTACTTCCACAGGTTAAAACCGATCGCTATCAGTGTAAACTCCAGAATTACGTCTTTTAACCCCCGTCTGAATGCCCTTTTATACGACCGGTTCCATTTCATGCTTCCATACGTTCCCTCGGCCTGGATGCTTCGGTTCATCCTCAGCAAGGCCCCCTGAACACTGTTCAGGTTTTCGAGAACCTCTTTGTGGATCTTAGTCAGCTCTCTGTTGATCCGTATCGTCCGGTTTCCTTCACGCCTTGTACATCGTGCTTTTAATGGACATCCTTCACAGCTTTCGCATTCATAGACCTCCTCAGTCCGCCCATACTTGTTGCCGCGTACGTGCTGATGATATCTGAAGAGGAATCTTTTCCCGTTCGGACAGACCGGATTTCCGTCCTCCCCCTGCCTGAAGTTCACTGCACGGAACGGATCCTCCCTGTACTTCGGATCTCCGCTTTCTTTGTCATACATGGTGAACTTCATATACTTCTCCATGCCGTGCTCCTGACAGTAAAGGTAGTTATTGTAGGAACCATATCCGGCATCAGCCACAGGATACTTCGGATAATGACCGTACATGCCCCGGAACTTCTCCATAAGCGGAACGAAACAGTCCATATCCGAAGCGTATTGTTTTGCGTCGATCGCTGCTATATATTCATCACAGATCACAGCCTGCATGTTGTACGCCGGCAGCAGTTGGTCATTCCCCATGTAATCTCTTTTCACACGCATGAATGTTGCCCCGTGATCTGTCTTTGAATAGCTGTTCCGGTCTTCCCCGCAGAGCTCTATATTTCTTGCGTAGTTTTTCAGGCGGTCACGGTATCCCTTCAGTTCCTGATACTTCCTCTGCGAAGGGCTCTTGTGGTGTCCCTTTCCCCTTACGAATGCCGATTCATCGAGGTCCATCGCGAGCCTGTATGACTCCAGCATCTGATCCATGTATTCAATAGCGTATTCTGTTCGCGCTTCAAGCTTTACCCCAAGATACATAAGGTCCTCGACATTGATCCGTTCGATAAGTTCTGTGACCTTCACGAATACTTTGTCCCGGTTCCTTGTGCAGGAGCTCTTCCAGACCCAGCTGTACTTGTTCGCATTGGCTTCGATCTTTGTCCCGTCTATGTAGGCATGATCAGTATCAACATGCTCGGAATCAAAGATCGCACAGTTGACCTCGCGGAAGATCTCTTCCACGGTCTCCGGCAGATCATTCTTGATGAAGTTCCCAAACGTTACATGTGTCGGTACTTTCATCCCGTCCAGAAGCCACATGTAACGTATGTCGGTCTTACAGGCTTTCTCAATGTCCCTGAGGGAGAGATAACCGTTCTCCATGAATGAGAAGAGGATGATCTTCAGCATCTTCACGGAATCACACCTTGGACGACCTATCCCGCTCTCCTTCAATGCGAGATGCTTTTTCAGGTCGATGCGATTCATGATCTCATTGAAACTGTACACCGGATCGGAAATGTCTATGATTTTTTCAATTTCCAGTGGCAACTTCAGCTGAATGGGGGTATAATGCGTATTGGTATAGTTGTGTTTTGGCATACTTCAATTATACCAGAAACCCGCCGTGATTACCATTGTAACCGGCGGGTTTCGCTCAGGAAGAGTGAACTTTGAACAGACTGCGAGCCCGGCGAAAACCGGGCTCGTATCATTGGGACTTTTTTAACAGCCCCTTTTATATTTCGTGTTTATTTCCACTCTAACCGGGCATCCTGCCCTTCAAACACTCCGTCATCCCGCGGGATATAGAATCTTACAAAACTATCTTCTTTCGTCAGCATGGTGCGTTTTGTGCTGTCTGCTGATTTCTCTACCAGCATAAGATAAGCTGTTTCCTTTGATATTTCCAGACTTTCCGGCAGGTCATCCAGCTGGATCTTCTCTTCACTGATCTTCTCATTTTCCTCATTAAAGGCGATCAGGCAGATCTCTTCTGCTTTTTCCTTCGGATAGAATGTCAACCTGCAGCCGGAGATGTTTTCCCTGGAATTTGATGCCGTACCGGCTCCGTTTTTTGCTGTCTCTGTATAATTCTCGTTGATCTCCTGGGAGATGGAACTGCTGTAGGCCAGGCTTTCGGAAAGACCCAGCCCGCTGCCGGCCGTCATATAAACTTCCCCTTCCGGGGTCTGGTAGACCGGATTAATGTAGAGCACTTCCAGGGGACCTCCGGTCAGGACATATACGTCCCCTTCCATATGGAAACTTTCTTTTCCGTCGGTAGTATGGATCTCCTGCCGGACTCCGCTGATGACATCGTCACAGATAAGGTTTGTCACCGGAATATCCATATCCGTCACACGGACATTGAAAAACGCGTATCCGGGTACATCGAACTCATACTTCACGCTTTCTGCCGTGGCTCCGTCATCAGTCCTTCTGGCATACCAGCGCGGGGCATCCTTATCCTTCGGAGTAAAATCCTGATTTATATCCGTCATGGTCAGGATATCCTGGATGGATAAGTTTTCAAGGTTGTCCAGATGCTCCTTCGTCAGATATACTCTCAGCAGACGGTCATTTTCTGTTTCATTTTCTGTTTCATTTACCATTTTGACATCACGGAAGCGATACCCGCTTACACTGCCTGCCATCAATGCGATCAGCAGTATAACCGCGGCACATGCCAGCATCATCTTATTCTTCATCGTCTTCCTCCAATATTCCATTGAATTTCAGAATGTCTCCTACGTCACATTTCAAATAATAACAGATCCGGTTGATGGTCCCGAAACGGATGCCTTTTGCTTTTCCTGACCGTAAGATGGACAGGTTGGCTTCCGTGATCCCTACCAGGCGGCAGAGTTCCTTCGACGTCATCTGCCGGTCTTTCAGCACTTCTTCCAGATGCACTTCTATAGCCATGGCAGCCTCCTTAAATAAACAGGCTGTTATCATCCCTAAGCTCTCTGTTCTCAGTGATCAGCCGGGAGAAAAGCAGCGTCATCAGGACGAACAGAATCTGGGTAAAGGGCAGGTTCAGGCTGAAATCCACGTTTTCTGTCTTTCCTATGAAGAAGAACAATGCCAGTTCGATGACCGTACAGAAGATCACGGTGATGGAAAGAGCTCTGCAGCAGACAGCGCTTAACTGTTTCGAAAACTGGACGATCCCCTCCTGCTCTTCAGAAAGAACACAGTCAATAAAATCCAGGGCTGCGAAAATGACCCAGATCTCCAGGATGGCCGGTACGGCAATAAGCAGGAACATCAGCCCCCGGTAAGCGATGGAATATCCGTTCATGCCGGCGCCTGAAAAGAACAGATCCAGAAGGCCGGAAGTCATCAGAGCCAGAACGATCTTGATAGTGACGAAAAAAGCCAGTATCATGAGGATCATGCGTAAATAGCTGTACAGCTTCGAGGTATCCCCTCTTTTGAACAGACGCACCAGATACAGGATGACAGCCGTGACTGCCAGGGACCAGAGAAGGAGACAGTATGTCAGCTGTTCCATACCGCCGAAGCTTAAGCCCGGGCTCCCGGAAAGTCTGAATCCGTTGAAAGGTATGATAAACAGAAATACAGATAAAGCACACCAGACAAGTCTTTCGGCCAGGACCTCCTTTTTCCCCCGGATCTTCACGGCAGGGATCAGGGGCAGGAGGCTGATAAGTACCCAGACCGCAGCAGCCAGACCGCTTCGGATGCCGCCGCCTTCGGAGAGTTTTGCAGCCAGCCGGTAGACCGGCACAAAGGGGAAAACCAGAAGCAGTATGGCAGAATCATGACGATACATGCCGGTTCTGGTAAGGATGATCAGCAGGACAGCCATGATCACAGCTGCCGCTGTCAGGAAGAACATAAGCTTTTTTGGTTTCATCGGTGATCTCCTCGAAATATATTTTGTCATAATTATCGTTTATCGATAATTACATTATACACTAAAATTATCGTTTGTCAACAATTATTATCGTTTTATTTTTAATTTTCTTATCGAGGCATTGCTTTCTTCCCCAGGATTGCATTTGCTTTTTTCCAGGCCAGGTGCTACACTGAAGGAAATATCAAGTTTCGTGCGTATTTTCAGAAAGGAGCAGTTATGGCCAAACAGGCAAAAATCACTTTTCACCCATCCTATACCGCCGGAAGCATTTCCGGCCGGCTGTTCGGCGCCTTCCTGGAACCTATCGGCTCCATGGTCAACGGCGTCATGTATAATCCAAAGCATCCGGAAGCCGATGAACAGGGCTTAAGAAAAGACGTCATTAAGGCGCTTCATGAGGCCGGGCTTCCTGCTGTCCGGCTGCCCGGCGGTAATTTCATCTCCGGCTGGGACTGGAAGGATTCCATCGGTCCGAAAGATCAAAGGAAAACACACCTGGACCTGGCCTGGTTCCAGTATATCCCCAATGATGTAGGTATCGATGAATACCTCTCCTGGGCAGAAAAAATCGGTTTCGACCCCATGATGACCATCAATCTGGGCACCGGAGACATTAACGATGCCATCCATCTGGTGGAATATGTCAATCATCCCTCAGACACCTACTGGTCTGACTTAAGAAAGAAAAACGGTCATGAAAAGCCCTATAAGGTAAAGACCTGGTATCTGGGCAATGAAATGGACGGCCCCTGGCAGATCGGCTCCTGGGAAAAGCGCCCCAGGGAATTCGGCATCCTGACTCATGAAGTATCCAAAGCCATGAAGTGGGTGGACGGTTCCATCGAGACCGTGGCCTGTGTCTCCTCTTCTCCCTTCCTGGACCATTATCCCGACTGGGACCGCCAGGTGCTGGAAGAATGCTATGACACGGTGGATTATATTTCCCTGCACCATTACCACAGCGCCCATCCCGGTGATTATGGCGCCTGGCTGGCAGGTTCTGCTGCCTTTGAAGATTATATCCGGACAGAGATCGCCCTTTGCGACTATATCAAAACGAAGCGCCGTTCAAATAAGACCATGCTGCTTTCCTTTGATGAATGGGGTTCCATGACCCGGCCTCAAAGTGCTGAGCCCAGATTCGGCAAAAACGGTGTCATGTCAGCTCTGGATTATTACAGCTTCGATCCTGAGAGGACTTATGTCCATCATGATCCGGATGACTGGTCCACCCGTCCCATGCGGAGAATGGGTGATGAGGCCACGGCTGCCGTAGCTTCCGGTTCCATCATGATGACACTGCTGCGCCATGCCGACCGCATCCGCATCGGCTGCATGACCGGCGGTATCGGGGCTTTAGCGGCTGCTGACCGGGAGCATGTCTGGAAGAGTGCTTCCTATTACCCCTTCACCGATATGCTGAAGTATGCGAAAGGCATCTCTCTTATGCCCCAGGTGGAAAGCCTCGCTTACGATGTTCCCGGTTATATGATCGATCATATGAACCAATACGATACCAGGAAGAATGTCCCCTACATCGAAGCTGCCGGCGCATATGAGGCTGAAAAAGGTGAGCTGAACCTGTTTGTCGTCAACCGTGACTGGCAGGAAGCCGCTGAACTGACATTGGATATTAAGGGTTTTGAAGATTATGAACTGGTAGAAAGAACGGAACTCTGGGCAGAAGATCCCGCGGCTTCCAACAGTTATGAAGCTCCTGACAGGATCCTTCCGAAACAGGGTGATGCGGATTATCATGAGGGTGTGCTTACCTGCACTCTGAACCGGCTTTCCTGGAATGTATTCCGCTTCCGCAGGAAATAAAGCCTTTCCGGCTTATATCTGCATACAAAAACGATCCCGGCCTGTCACATCCATGGCAGTCCGGGATCTTAGTTTTTTATTCTGTTTTGTTACGCGATCTCAAAAGCGTCTTTTCCGAGTCCGCAGATGGGGCAAACCCAATCTTCCGGGAGATCTTCAAAGGCGGTGCCGGGTTCGATACCGTTATCCGGATCTCCGACTTCGGGATCATACTCATAACCACACGGGCAGACGTATTTATCCATGGTCATCCTCCTTATATAATGTTTTTTGAATCAGATTCTTCTCTGTTTCCTTCTCCTCTTATCAGGAATCATAGCATACTGTTCCGGAAAAAACAAGGGCTTCTCAGGCCTCTCCCAATTCTTCCGAAATACTGACGATCTCATCGATCATGGCACCAATCCGGTCAATGGTACGAAGCAGAGGTTCGTCTGTGGTAATATCGATACCGGCCAGTGCCGCCAGACCTACCGGATCCAGGGTGCTTCCTGCAGAAAGCACTTTCTTCCAGGCTTCTACCGCACTCTCGCCTTCCTCTTCTATCTTCCGGGCAGCTTCCGTTGCCACGGTAAGGCCTGCACTGTAGGTGTAGGAATACAGCCCCATATAATAATGCGGCTGGCGCATCCAGGTGAGTTCAGCTCCGGGGATCAATTCCACATCGTCTCCCCAGAACAGCTTAAGGTTCTTCTTAAAGAGATCAGAAAGCACCTCGGCTGAAACGGATCCGCCTTCATCGATGATCTTATAGACTTCCCGCTGATACCAGGCTTCTCTTAAGTGGGTGACAAAGTTATGGTAATACGTATGGCCTACCATGCTGGAAAGCACCCAGCGGCGGAACCGTTTATCCTCTGAGGTTTTCAGAAGATAATTCCCTAAGAGAAGCTCATTCATGGTGGAAGGAGCTTCCACAAAGTAGGTGGACACTTCTGTATCATACAGGCTCTGGGCAGCATTCGCCAGACGGAAATGCCCCGCATGGCCTAATTCATGGGCGATGGTAAACACATCGGCCATCCTGTCATTCCAGGAAAGCAGGATGAAAGAATTCCGTCCGTAAGGGCTGGAGCAGAAGCCGCCGGTGGATTTGCCCTGGTTCTTTGCGAAATCGATCCAGCGGTTTTTAAAGGCTTCATCTACCATCGAGACGTAATCCTCTCCCATGACAGCCAGGCCTTTCCTGACATATTCATTCGCTTCCTGTACGGTTACCCGGGGATCAAAATCAGGATCCACGGACAGCTTCAGATCGGCAAAAGTCATCTGGTCCAGCTTGTGGATCTTCTTAAGCAGGCGGGCATATTTCCTCATATGAGGCGCCAGTTTCTCCGTAATCAGGTCTATCTGCCGGTCATACATTTCCCGGGTCACTTTCTGGTCAAAAAGCAGATAATCGAAGACAGTGGGATAGCTTCTTAATGATGCCATGGTCTTATCAAAGACCACATTGGCATTATAAGCTGTTGCGGTCACGTTTTCGTACTGACGGATCTTTTCCGAGAAAGCATTGAAAGCGGCCCGTCTCACAGCCGTATCCGGCTCATATTCATAATCGTCCTCAAACAGCGAATAGCCTAAGGGGTATGTCTTGCCATCAACGGTGAAAGAATCGAACTTCATATCGGCAAGTTTCGCCATATTATAGACTTCATAAGGTGTATTGAAGGTCTGGGACAGGGCTTTCAGGGTTTTTTCTGTCTCTTTATCCAGTTTATGAGGCTTTTCCCGCCGGATATCCTGAAGCTTTCCTTTGCACCCCGCAGCCTTCTCTATGGCTGCATCCAGGACTTCATCACTGGCTTCCATGATCTCGCTGTCGATAAAGCTTAAGTCCGCCCTGATCCTGGAGAGTTCGCTGTCGATACGGTTGCTGCGTTCCTGGTTTGCGGTATCATAGTAATCCACTTCCACCGCAAGCCCTGTATAGCTGCTCACCAGATACATGAGTTTTTCGCACTCTTCCAGTTCATCCAGGCAATCTACGATCCGGTCAGGGCTGTCCAGTTTCCCCCGGTATTTTTTTACGATATCGGCCGCAGATTTTTTTGCTTTTTCCCAGTCTTCATACATGTCTTCTTCTGAGGCGTAGATCAGGGAAAGATCCCAGGTCAGCTCCTCGGGGACATCTTTTCTCATAGGCAGTTCCATAGTTTTCTCCTTCTTTTAATCTATATAAGTCACTTCATTGCCTTTTTGTTTCATCAGGTTCCGGTTCGGAAGGCCAGCTGCCGGATAGCCCACGATCAATGCGCCGTAGACTCTTTCATCTTCTTTCATTCCCAGGGACTGAAGATAAGCTACCACCTCCGGCTCTTCATTCAGCCATTTCAGCTGATTGATCCAGCAGCTGCCCAGATCCAATGCATTAGCTGCCACCATCATGTTTTCGATGGCACAGGCGCAGTCGGCAATGTTATTGCTGTAATCCTTCCGATTCGCCACTGCAATCAGGACCGGTGCGTTGTAATGAAAGACATAGCCTCCTTTTTTCGAAGCTTCGATGGCCCGGCGCAGGCTGGCATAGGTATTTTCGTCCGGCTCCATTTTAGAAAAAGCTTTCTCCGCCATGGCAGCCAGTTCATCCATGACTTCCTTATTCCGGATCACCAGAAGGTGGTTCGTCTGGTTATTCCCGCCGCTGGGAGCCTGTCTCGCGCAGTCCAGGATCTGGTCCAGTTTTTCCTGTTCCACCGGGTCCGGCCTGTAATTTCTGGTACTTCTTCTGGTCAATATGGTCTCAAGTGCATTCATAGGATACCTCCCTTCATGATATAAAATGGTGCTTCTTAAGGAAGATGCTGATGATCCTTATGATCAGCCGTGTTTTCATGATACAGGAACATGTTTTCTTTTTCAAGCCTTTTGCGGCGGAAGTTTTTTACAAATTGTCAATGTCTATACGCAAAAAAGATATTGAATGATCTCCAGATGTTTGATAAAATAAATAAAAATATATGCCTTTATCAGGCAGAGAAAAGGAGAACTACCATCATGAGTGCTTTAAAACCTGTTAAAGTCGGTCTGGTCGGCTGCGGTATGATCGCTGTGCGTTCCTACATGCCCACCATCTTAAAGCAGTACAGCTTCATCGATGTGGTCAAATGTGCTGACACAGTTCCCGAGCGTGCCCAGCTTTTCGAAGAGAAGTTCGGCTGCAAGGCTACGACTGTGGAAGATATCATGAATGACCCTGAGATCGAGATCGTCCTGAACCTGACTTATCCTACTTCTCACCTTCAGATCACAAAAATGGCCCTGGAGCATGGCAAACACTGCCACACAGAGAAAATGGCCGGTGTTTCATGGGAAGACGGCATGGAGCTTCTGAAGCTCGCTCAGGAATGTGAAAAGAAAGGCATCTGGTATACCCAGGCCCCCGATACCTGGCTGGGCGGCGCATGGCAGACAGCCAGACAGCTGATCGATGCCGGCTTCATCGGACAGCCTCTGGGCGCTTTCGCTCTGGTTACCCGCGGTAATATGATCCTCGGCGCCGAGAGAGGTAAGAGCACCCGCCGTGAGCTTCCGAAGCAGGAAGGTGAAATGGATATGATGCGGATGTTCGGCGCCGGCCTTCCCGGCTACAATCCGCGTACTCCGGCTGGTTCCGGCCTTCCCTTCGACATGGGCGGCTACTACCTGCACAACCTCATCAACCTGTTAGGCAACATCAACCGCGTCGCCGGTTATGTGAAGACAAACGTTAAGTTTGATGAGTCCTTCGATCCGTTGAACACCAAGTATAAGAGCGGCATCGAGAACTTCGAACCCGACACCCTGATCGGTTCTCTGGAATTCGATAATGGCTGCTACGGCTCCATCATGTTCCTGGCCGGCGATAAGATCGGCGACACAGCCCTTACCATCTATGGTTCCGAAGCGAACCTGGTCTGCCCGGATCCGAACTTCTACGGCGGCAAGGTCTATCTGCAGAAGAATCTCCGCAAGGGTATGATGGATGTTATGGTGCCCGGCGAAGGCATCCAGCCCATCGACATGTATCAGGTGCCCTTCACCCATGGCCTCATCGACGAGAGCCGCGGCGTAGGTCTGATGGATCTGGCATTTGCCATCAGGAACGGCCGTAAACCCCGCTGCCATTACAGCATGGGTATGCAGTCCTTCGAAGTGGTCCATGGTCTTATCGACAGCTGCCAGAATGGTGTCAACCATAAGATGGTCACCAAGGTCGAACAGCCCAAGGCTGTTAAACCTGGCGTCTTTAATGGCTTCGAGTGCCAGTACGTCTTTGATGACTGATGAATTAATACGGATAGTATTTCTTTTGGGGGCAGTCTTCGGACTGTCCTCTTTTTATATCTTCTGTTCTCTTTTCAAATATTCTTGTGACGCATACTGCTATAAGAAAAAAGAATTCGACATTTCATCTTGCTTATGATAAAATGACATCAACTATGATGCGGCAGCCTTTGTCCATTTATACCCTTTATACTTAGGCAGAAACTG
>CACZSO010000321.1 GCA_902783795.1 uncultured Eubacteriales bacterium | reverse complement strand
TGGCTATATTAGAATCTGCCAGGGAAAAGAAAGTTGTAGAAGTTATGTACTGATGAAGGGCCGGGAGGCAGGACAATGGCGGACAGTCGTTATTATATAGGGATAGATGCCGGGGGGACGAAGAGCCTGTTTACGGTGAAGAACCGGCAATCCGGAGAAAAAACCTGTTTTGCCGGCGGTCCCCTGAACATAAACAGTATACCGGTGGAAGAAGCCAGGAAAACGGCAAAGCTGTTATTCGAGAAGGCATATCATATTACAGGAAACGCATGTGACGGGATCGGCGTTGGTGCCGCAGGTTCTTCAAATCCGGAGGCAGCAGAGTTTTTTAAGGAGATGTCAGAAAAATACTTTTCCGGGGTCCCGATAGTTGTGGATACGGATGCAAGAGCAGCCCTGTACGGAGCCTTTAAGGGAAGGGACGGCGTAATCGTTATTGCAGGAACCGGATCGGTATGCTATGGTGAATGGATGGGAAGCAGTGCTATGAGTGGAGGAGGAGGACATCTCCTTGACGATGGCGGAAGCGCTTATGCTATAGGAAGAGATATTCTTTCCGCGGTACTGCGTTCCTGGGATGGAAGAGAAAAATCTACCATCCTGACAGAACTGCTTGAAAAAGAAACCGGAATCAATTCCAGGGAAAAGTTGATTCAATTTGCCTACTCTTCTCAAACCGGAAAAAAGGAAATAGCTTCTCTTGCGCCGCTGGTCATGGAAGCATGCCGTTATTGTGACCCGGCGGCACAGCGTATTGTTGCGGGTGCAGCTGAAGAACTGACAAAAATGGTCAAAGCGGTGGTATTGGGATTAGGCTGCAAAAATGATGTCCGCATTGCTTTTTCAGGCAGCCTGCTGCTGAATAACGGTTACCTCAGAGATGACTTGAGAAAGCGTCTGAAGGAGACATTTGCACCAGTGCTTTTTACCGAAGCAGAGGAGGATGCCTCCTGCGGAGCTATTTATATGCTGGAGAGGGAATTAGATGGAAAATCTGATGGTGAAGATCCGGGAAAGCCAGTCCGGGCTTGACAGAAACTGCAAGAAAATCGGGGCTTGCATTTTGGCGCGCGGAAGAGATGTAACAAGAATGACGATTCATCAGCTGGCTTTGGAAAGCGAAGTCAGTGAATCGGCGATCGTGAGATTCTGTAAGCTGTATGGGTTCAAGGGATATAAGGATTTTCGGAGAGAACTGACAAATGTCTTTCTTGAACAGCGAAAGGATGAAGGAGCCGTTTACAAGGCAACCGATATCATCGGCGGTGAGTCCGTACCGGAAATCATTGAGCAGGTAACGGCTAACAGCATGCAGTCTATTCGTGAGACGAAGGCTCTTCTGGATCCGAAAACCCTTGAGCGGGTCATAGATCTTCTTGACAGCGCGCCGCGTATTGATTTCTATGGCTGCGGTGCATCCGGTATTGTTGCTATGGACGCACATCAGAAATTTATCAGAATTGGGAAAACATGCAACGTTGCTCAGGATTCTCATATCCAGACAACGCTGGCTTCAAGTCTGAAAAAGCGTGATGTTGCGATCGTTATTTCCTATTCAGGGAAAACAGGTGAGGCTATCAAAAACGCAACAATTGCCAAAAAAGGCGGAGCCACCGTCATAGGAATCACCAAATTCGGAAATGATAATCCTTTGGCATCTGTTGTAGATATTGTCCTGTTTACAACATCTCCGGAAGCGCCAGTGCGAAGCAGCGCGGCAAGTTCAAGAATCGCTCAGCTGACAGTTATCGATATAATGTTTACCGGAGTAGTAAGCCGTAATGTGAAAAAATACCAGGAAGCTCTTGAAAAAAGCTATCACTATGCAGCCATGCTGAAGGTGGAATAATAGAGCGGGACCGTAACAGGGAGGATCAGTAATGCGCGAATACGGCAGGGTGACAGAGGATGCAGCTGAAAAAATAAAAGGCGTATGCAGCTATGTCCGGACGGGGGAGAGCATAAGCCCGGATTATGCCAGGGATGAAATGCCTGTTTACGGGACAAGGCTCCCGGAAATGGTAGTTCTTCCGGGTTCTACAGAGGAAGCGGCCGCCGTGATGAAGATCTGCCATGAATACCGGATACCTGTGACTCCGAGAGGCGCGGGAACCGGGCTGGTAGGCGGGGCTGTTCCCATCTATGGGGGCATTGTCATGGATCTGTGCCGCATGAACCATATTCGGTCATATGACATGGAGAATCTGACAGTAGAAATAGAAGCTGGTGTTATTTTGAATGATCTGGCTCAGGACTGCCTTTCCAGGGGACTGCTGTATCCACCGGATCCGGGAGAGAAATACGCCACGGTTGGCGGCAATGTTGCAACGAATGCCGGCGGTATGAGGGCTGTGAAGTATGGAACCACGAGGGACTATGTGCGTGCAATGACGGTTGTTCTTCCTACAGGAGAAGTGACACGGTTCGGGGCTTCTGTTTCGAAAACGTCTTCCGGCTATTCTCTGCTGAACCTGATGATCGGTTCGGAAGGAACGCTGGGGATCATCACGGAACTTGTCCTGAAAGTGATTCCTTCACCCCGGTGCGCTTCTTCGCTGATCATTCCGTTCAGGGATCTTCATACCGCTTTGAAGGCAGTACCCATGTTTAAGATGAACCGTATGGATCCACAGGCAATTGAATTTATGGAAAGAGAAATCGTTCTCTGTTCCGAGAGGTATATTGGCAGATCTATCTTCCCCCAGAACTGGAATGGTGAAGAGATTGGCGCGTATCTTCTGGTTACCCTGGATGGAAACAGCAGAGAAGAAGTGGACGAGCTGGAGGAGCAGGCGGCGGAAATAGCTTTAAAAGAAGGGGCCATGGACGTGCTCATTGCCGACACACCTTCCAGGATGCGGGACGCATGGGCAGCAAGGTCCTCTTTCCTGGATGCGATTATGGCCGAAACAGAACTTCTTGATGAATGTGATGTGGTTGTTCCTGTCAATAAAATTGCGGAGTATCTGGATTTTGTGAATGAAGCCGGGCGGGAGTGCCGGCTGACCATTCGATCCTTCGGCCATGCGGGTGACGGAAATCTGCATATATATCAATGTTCGAATGATCTTGACGAAAAGACGTTTAATGAGAGGGTAGAAAAGTTTTTTGCTTTGATCTATCCAAAGGCCTTCGAAATGGGCGGTCAGGTTTCCGGGGAACATGGCATCGGACTGGGGAAAAAGAGTTATCTGAAGCAGTCCGCCGGTGAAAGGAATGTGGCCTTAATGCAGGGGATCAAGCAGGTATTTGATCCTGAAATGATTCTGAATCCGGGAAAAATATGTTTCCCCTGAAAGGTGCAGAATATGAATATTTGTGTTTGCGTAAAGCAGGTCCCTGATACAAATGTCGTCAGAATAGATCCGGTAACTCATACCTTGATCAGGAAAGGCGTGCCAAGCATAGTGAATCCATTTGATGAACTTGCCCTGGAAAGCGCTGTTCGGCTCCGGGAAAAACATGGGGGACAGGTTATTGTTGTCAGTATGGGTCCGGAGCAGGCAAAAGCTGCCATACGCTCCTGTCTTGCGGCCGGGGGAGATAAGGGATATCTTGTCAGCGACAGGCTCTTTGGCGGTGCAGATACGTTTTCCACCAGTTATATCCTGTCTGAGACAATACGTGAAATTGAAAACAGGGAAAGCTGCGCGTTTGACCTTGTTCTTTGCGGAAAGCAGGCAATTGACGGGGATACGGCGCAGGTCGGACCGGAACTTGCGACACATTTAGATATGCCGCAGATCACATATGTAATGGACATATCCTTCCGTAATGGCGAATTCACTGTGAAACGGGAGACAGAGACAG
>CACZSO010000320.1 GCA_902783795.1 uncultured Eubacteriales bacterium | reverse complement strand
CTGTCTCTTGAGGATTCCAGGCCCCGGGTACTCATCGTTTTTGAGACCCTGGTGCAGATAGCCGTGGTCTCGGTGCTGGGGCTTTTTCTGGCTAAATACCTGTTTTTTTCTGCGGTCAGTTTTTCAAAATCCATGGAACCTACGGTGAAGCCGGATTCCGTGGTCTTTATCAACAGATCTGCTTACGCGCTCAAAGAACCTGAGCGCTTTGATGTGGTGGCCTTCACCAGGACGGATGACAGAAATGCAGACATACTGGTGAGGCGTATCATAGGCCTGCCGGGGGATTTCGTGAAGATATCCAGGGGCAGTGTGTATATCAATGGAGAACTTCTGGATGTCTCCGGCCATATAGCAGAAATAACATCGGACGGCATCGCCGAAAGCGGCGTCAGACTTTCGGACAATGAGTATTTTGTCCTGGGGGATATGCCGGCTAATTCAGAAGATTCAAGGTCCTCGACTATCGGGGCAGTAAAACGGGAAAGAATCGTTGGGAAAGCCTGGATCAGTGTGAGTTCCTGGACAGAATTCCGGCTCATCAGATAAAGCCATTCCCTGACAATTTATGATAGATAATTAGGAGTACTATATGAAGCCGATGAGTATAAAAGAGATCTCGGAAGCTATCGAAGGCAGCCGGATCCTGGGCAATGATGATGTCATCATTGAGAATGTGTCCACAGATTCCCGTGTAATTCCTGAAAAAGGCCTTTTTGTGCCCATCAAAGGGGCAAACGCAGATGGACACAGCTTCCTCCTGAAAGCCGCGGAAAACGGCGCTTCTGCGCTTATGTCAGAAAGACGGGAAGCAGTGGAAGGGGCATTGGCGGCTTATCCTGAGATCCCGGTGATCCTGGTGAAAGATACCACGGAAGCATTGCAGGACTTTGCGAAGGCAGCCAGACTGAAGACCGGGATCCCGGCGGTGGGTGTTACCGGGTCTGTGGGTAAAACTACCACAAGAGAAATGATCAGCACAGCGCTTAGTGCGGGGCTGAAGGTCTATAAAACAGAAAATAATTTTAATAACTGGCTGGGGCTTCCCATGACACTGTTATCCATGACGGATGAAGATGACATTGCCGTTCTGGAACTGGGCATGAATGTCCGGGGAGAACTGGGGCGGATCTCATCTCTTTCAGATCTGGATGCTGCGGTCATCACGAATATCGGTGTGGCCCATATGGAATATTATGGCTCCCAGGAAGAGATCCTGAAGGAAAAACTGACTATCACCCGTGGCTTTACAAATGGGGCGCCGGAAGATAAGATGGTTTTCTTGAATGCGGATGATCCCTTCCTTAAAAAAGCTGCCGCGACCCTTCCTTACCCGGTGACTTTGTACGGGACCTCGGATGAAGCAGATTACCAGGTGAAAAATGTGCGTTCAGAGGAGGGCTTTACGGTCTTTGATCTTTATAAACATCATGAATTCCTTTTGCCTGTCCGGCTTTCGGTCCTGGGTTCATTCAATGTGCTGAATGCGGCAGCGGCTATGGCGGTGGCAGACAGATATCATGTGGACCTTGAGAAAGCTGCGGATAAACTGGCTTCCTTTACCGGATTCAAGAACCGGCTGCAGCGCTTTATGAAAGACGGCTGCCTGATTATCGACGATACCTATAATGCCAGCCCCGCGTCTATGAAGGCCGGTCTGGATGTACTGGAAGGTCTGACTGACAGAAAAGGAAAGAAGATCGCTGTCCTGGGTGATATGTTTGAGCTGGGCGACGGATCTCCGGCTTTCCACTATGAAGTCGGTATCTATGCGGCTTCAAAAAAGATCGATGTGTTATATGTTATTGGCGAACAGTCGATAGAGATCGAAAGAGGAGCTCGAGAAAAAGGTGCCGTCTTTGAGATCCGGCATTTTGAGGATAAAGAGTCGTTGATCCAGACACTGAAAGAAAGGATCGAGCCCGGCGATACCGTATATCTTAAGGCTTCTAATAGCATGAAACTTAAAGAAGTGACTGAAGGACTGCTTGCGTGATGTCAGAAAAAAGACCCTTATATATCATCGCCGGCCCCACGGCTTCCGGGAAAACATCGGCCTCTTTAGATCTGGCAGAAAAGATCGGCGGAGAGATCATTTCCTGTGATTCCATGCAGGTCTACCGGATGATGGATATCGGTTCGGCTAAGATCACAAAGGATGAAATGCGCGGCATCCCCCATCATCTTATTGATGTGCTGGATCCGAAAGAGCCTTTCAATGTATATGTGTTTCTTAAGCTGGCCAAAGAGGCGGCTGAAGGGATCTACAGCCGCGGCCATATCCCCATCCTTACCGGAGGCACGGGCTTCTATATCCAGGCCTTTCTGTATGATATCGACTTTAAAGAGAACAGCGGGGACTTAAGTTTCAGAAAAATGCTGGAAAAGGAAGCCGCAGAGGGAAAGAAGGATGAGCTGTTCCGGCGCCTTCAGACGATCGATCCTGAATCTGCAGAAACTATCGACAGGCATAATGTGAAACGGGTGATCCGGGCTCTGGAATACTTCCATGAAACTGGCCAGAAGATCTCCGAGCATAACAGAGAAGAACGCCAGAAGGAAAGTCCCTATGATTTCCGTTATTATGTGCTGTACCGTGACAGAAAAGAACTGTACGGACGCATAGACCGGCGGGTCGATGAGATGATGGAGGCGGGGCTCCTTCAGGAAGTGATAAAACTGAAGGAATATGGCGTGACAGGCGATATGACCTCTATGCAGGGTCTGGGCTACCGTCAGCTGTATCAGTATCTGGAAGGCCGTATGACATTGGAAGAAGCTGTGGAACGGATCAAAACGGAGACCCGGCATTTTGCCAAGCGGCAGATCACCTGGTTTAAAAGAGAAAGGGACGTTATCTGGGTGGAAGCGTCACGGGAGGATCTTATAAGTGTACTTTAAAATGGGCATCAGTGAGGACGTGCTGGCATTTACACGTCCTGTAGAAGCTGAACTGAAAGAGAGATTTGAAACAATAGATGAAATCGCGGAATATAACCAGCTGAAGGTACTTCATGCCATGCAGGAACATCATCTGCAGGAAGCTTATTTCGCGGCGACCACCGGCTACGGGTATAACGACAGAGGCAGAGAAGCACTTGAAGAAATATATGCCTCTGCCTTTCATGCAGAAGCAGCACTTGTACGTCCCCAGATCACCTGCGGGACTCATGCCTTGACGGTAGCGCTGTTTTCCTGTGTAAGGCCCGGGGATGAGATCCTGTCTCCTGTGGGAAAGCCCTATGATACACTGGAAGAAGTCATCGGCATACGGGAATCTCCCGGCTCCTTGAAAGAATGGGGTGTATCCTATCGGCAGGCAGAGCTTAAAGAAGATGGGACTTTTGATTACGAAGCCATAAAAAAGGCCATTAATGAGAAAACAAAGCTGGTGGAGATCCAGCGTTCCAAAGGTTATCTGATGAGACCCACCTTTTCTGTGTCACAGATCGGTGAATTGATCTCCTTTATCAAGGGCATCAAGCCAGATGTGATCTGCATGGTAGATAACTGCTATGGTGAGTTCACAGAAAAGATAGAACCTACGGATGTGGGAGCCGATATGTGCGTAGGCTCTCTCATTAAGAATCCCGGCGGCGGGCTGGCTCCCATCGGCGGCTATATCGTAGGGACTAAAGCCTGTATCGACCAATGTGCCTACCGGCTTTCAGCTCCCGGACTGGGACAGGAAGTAGGCGCTAATCTGGGCCTTTTACCCTCTTATTTCCAGGGGTTCTTCCTTTCACCCACGGTAACGGCTGCAGCCCTTAAAACAGCGGTTTTTGCGGCTTCTGTGTATGAAAAGCTGGGGTTTACGGTAATGCCTTCGGCAAAAGAAGAACGTCATGACATCATACAGGCAGTTACTTTAGGATCTCCGGAAGCTTTGATCGCTTTCTGCAAAGGGATCCAGCAGGCAGCCCCGGTAGATGCTTTCGTTTCTCCTGTGCCCGATGACATGCCCGGATATGAAGATCCTGTCATTATGGCTGCCGGTAATTTTGTTTCCGGCTCCTCTATAGAACTTTCGGCGGACGGACCTTTGCGTCCTCCTTATAATGTATATTTCCAGGGAGGCCTGACCTGGCCTCACGGTAAATTCGGGATCCTGAAAAGTCTTCAGGCTTTGAAGGATGCCGGTGTTGTAAAATTCCCCGCTCTGTGATAAAATAAAAAGGTCCTGGCTTCGGTGGCTGTCTTAAAAAACAGAAACGGAGCAGAATATGGGGAATTTGATCAAAGAACTTCCGGAACATTTGCGGCCCTATGAAAAGGCTGCCCTTCTGGGAGTGGAAGCACTGGATGATGCAGAACTGTTAGCCATCATCTTACGGACTGGTTCATCGAAAGAAGGCGTTCTGGAATTATCCAGACGGCTCTTATCTGACAGCGGCGGAAGGATCAGCGCCCTGAGACATCTTTCTAAAGAAGAGCTGATGTCTTTTTCAGGGATCGGAGAAGTGAAAGCCCTGCAGCTTAGGGCGCTTATCATATTGTCCGGCCGCCTCTTAAGGAAAGAAGAGGAGAAGCAGGAACTCTCTTCCGCAGAATCCTGCGCCTCCTTCTTTATGGAAGAGATGCTGGGATATGAACAGGAAGTCCTGAAAGCCGTTTTCCTGGATGGGAAAAACCATCTGATCCGGTCCCAGAACATTTCGCTGGGTTCGGCCTCGCAGACCATGGTCCCTGTCAGGGAGATCCTGGTGAATGCGGCCAGGTGCCGGGCAGAGAGGATGATGCTGCTGCATAACCATCCCTCAGGAGATCCTGAACCTTCGGATGCCGATATCATGGCTACCAGGAGGGTGGCGGAAGCGGGTATGATCACCGGGATCCAGCTGGTGGACCATATCATAACCGGAGACCACAGGTATGTGAGCCTGTATGACAGGGGCCTGATCACTACTTACTAATGATATGAATATCTTTGACTCGATCAAGTATTTCTTTAATACACATGTGAAAAACCGCCTGAGATCAACGGCGGTATTGTTCGTGGTCATCGCGCTTTGTGTGGCCTCTCTGATCTATCAGTATTTCAGCCGGGAAGACGCATATCCTGTGTCTTCCCTGGCTTTTTCTGCTATCGTGCCTTTCCAGCAGGGTGTGAACAGCATCGGTGGTTTTCTGTTCGACAGAGAAACGGCCAGGATGGAACTTTCCGAAGCGAAACAGAGGATCGAAGAACTGGAAGAAGAGAACCGGCTTTTGAAGATCAGAGAGGACAGAAACCAGGATCTTATCAGGGAAAATGAAGACCTGAGAGCTTTATTAAGGGCAAAAGAACGGCTTTCTTCCTACGAAATGCTGGAAGCTTCGGTGATCGGCTCTGAGAATTCAGACATTTTCCGCCGGTTCACCATCGACCGTGGCACTATGGACGGTATCGCTGTCAATATGAATGTGATCAATGGTGACGGCCTGATCGGTTATATCTCTCAGGTTGGCCTTAATTACGCTGTGGTGACCTGTATCACTGAAGATGACATCAGTGTTTCCGCCATGACAAAAAATGAAAAGAAACACTGTGTCGTTACCGGTGATCTGGAATTATCCAGAGAAGGCATGCTGAAAATGGAAAATGCACCCGTCTCTGTGGACTTTCGTTCTGATTCGACATTGGTCACCTCAAATATATCCGACAGGTATTTCCCCGGCCTTTTAATAGGCTATGTGGCGGAATACGAAAAAGACATGGGGGAACTGACCCAGTCAGGAACGGTCCGGTGTGCCGTGGATTTTTCGGATATCCGGGAAGTACTGGTGATCACCTCACAAAAAGAAAAGAAGGAGGATTGATATGGCTGGCTTGAAGCGTTTCCTGATCCTCCTGATCCTGCTGCTTTTGTCCTTTTTCCTGCAGGTAGTGATCCTGCCCCGGATCCCGGGGCTTACGGCAGTGCCGAATCTCATGCTGATTTCTGTGATCTGTGCCGGTTTTCTTTACGGAAAAGGTACGGGACTTGGCATGGGTATCTTTGCCGGCCTTATCCTGGATACGCTGGGTACCGGTATCCCGGGATTTTATACACTGATCCTTTCAGTACTGGGATATGTGAACGGCATGCTTTCAGAGAGGATCGAATCAGAACTGATCCTGATCTTATTTGCGCTGTTTGCGCTTAATGAGGCTGTGTTCCACGCCTATGTATATCTTTTGGCTTTCCTGATCAGGAAACATTTTACATTTACTGCCTATCTGAACTCGGTGGTCCTTCCCGAACTGATGCTGTCTCTGATCGCTTTTCTTATCATTTACGGCATATTGATCTATTTAAGCAAACGCTGGGACCTTCGTGTCAATAAAGGAGAAATAAGGGTTGTTTAAAGGCTTTTTACAGTCATT
>CACZSO010000319.1 GCA_902783795.1 uncultured Eubacteriales bacterium | reverse complement strand
GGGAGAAGTGATCTGTTCTTCCGCTGTGGGATAAGACAGGATCTTTCCGTCATAAATGATATATAACGGTTTGCCGGTCCCGGCGATCTCACCGGTGACCTTGGAAAACTTTTCCTGTCCTTCGGGCTTGAAGGTCAGCTGCACTTCATATGTGCTTTTCTCGTTATTATAGACAGGCTGTGCATTCTCGATGTCATCGCCGGTCAACGCGGTAGTCCCCTCTATATTTGTCTGGTCAGTACAGAAGATCAGGGAGCCGGGGGTACCCAGTTCTGCCAATACTTTATCCGCATCATTTTCACCGGGGATCTCCACCGTGATGCGGTTAGAACCTTCGGTACGGACTGTTGCTTCTGTAGAATAGCCGGAAACACGCTGCTGCATCTTCAGCTTCGTGTCTTCCATATCCTGAGAAGACGGGTCATCTTCCACTGCCTGGTAGGTAATGGAAACACCGCCCCGAAGATCCAGGCCAAGTTTAATGTCATTCACACTTCCGGTATAATCATACCCAAAACCGCGGATCGCGGTAAACATGATCAGCGCCAGCAGCAGCACAAAGATCACAAGGCTTGTGATACTGCGGGGTCTTGTATAAGTTTTCATAATTTAATCCCTTTTGTTCCTTCAGGCGGAACTTTTAAGTATTTTTCAGACAGACCTTCCAGTCCGTCAGCGCCTGTTATGCAGTGACTTCAGCTGTATCGGCAGCCTTCCTCTTATCTGCATAAATGACTTTCCGCCATTTGCCCTTGGTATAAATAAATGCGGTTAAAACAGCACCGGCGATCCAGCTGATCAGCATGGAAATGAACAGGCACATATAATTACCCTGGGGCAGTTCCGGTGTCTTCGTCATTTCACAGATAAGGTAAGCCAGCGGTACGCGCAGCACGACGGAAGTAAGCAAGGAGATCCACATGGGAGAGATCGTATTGCCGGCGCCTCTCATGGATCCCATCAGACTCTGGGTTACGGCTGTCGCCACATAGCCTATAGCCATGAAACGTATGATATAGATACCCATATCGATGATTTCCTGGGTATCCGTAAACAGGACGATCAGGATACGGCTCAGGATCAGCAGCAGGCCGACCATGAAGACGGAAACACCCACCGCCAGTTTTACGCCTTTTTTAACACCATCCCGTATCCGTTCATAATTCCCGGCGCCCAGGTTCTGGCCCACATACGTGGTCATAGCCACCGAGAACGTCATATTCGGCATCATGGCAAAACTGTCGATACGCATGACGATAACATTAGTCGCGATAACTGTTTCGCCAAAAGAATTCGTCAGGTTCTGCACAATGACCATGCATAAAGACATGATCATCTGGGTAAGGCCGGTAGGCATGCCCAGACGCAGGATCTCTTTGATCATAAAGCCGTTGGGCTTCAGATACTTGAATTTCAGATCAAACAGTTTGTCCAGTTTTTTAAGTTTTAACAGACAGAAAACAGCCGAGACAAACTGGGCAATGATGGTGGCGTAGGCCACGCCGGAAACGCCTTCCATACGAAGTCCGGCCACAAACCAGATGTCCAGACCGATATTAAGCGCACAGGCGATCAGCAGGTAGATAAGAGCCGAGAAAGAATCTCCCATGCCTCTCAGCATACCGCTGATCATAAAATAAAAGATAGAACCGATGTAGCCGGTAAACAGGATGGTCAGGTATTTCTGACACCAGTCCACGATGGATTCCGGCGTATTTAAAAGATTCAGCAGCGGGCGCGAGATAATGGGGCCTATGATGGCAAACATGATGGCCACGCATACGGAAAGAAATAAGCCCATTCCTATGGCCTGGGATAATTTTTCACGGTCTCTGGCGCCTACATACTGTGCTACTACGATGGAAACGCCGGAAGATACGCCGAAGAACAACACAAAAAGCAGGTTCAGGATAGGCATAGAACTGCCGACTGCCGCCAAAGCATTATCACCTACATATTTTCCGACCACGATAGAATCCACTGTAGAATACAGCTGGTTAGCAATATTGCCCAGCAGCATCGGGAAAGCAAACGTCAGGATCTTCCTGACCGGGCTTCCCTCTGTCATATCTACAGGGGCAAAAAAGTTTTTTAAAGCTGACATATGATATCCCTTTCTGCCTTAATGGCTTGATAAAACGCCTTTAGGAAAGATATGTTACTTCCGAGGAATACTTTCCGATCCATGATACGGAACATGCAGCAAAAAAGAAAACGTAAGCCCCGTTGATCAAAAACGGGGCTCTCGTAAATATCGCGGATTACTTCAAGGTAACGACAGCGCCTTCTGCCTCTAACTTACCCTTTAAGTCATCAGCTTCTGCCTTGGAGATCTGCTCCTTGACAATGCTGGGAGCCTTATCGACCAGGTCCTTAGCTTCCTTTAAGCCGAGGCCGGTAGCGTCACGGACGACCTTGATGACCTTGACTTTGTTGGGGCCGATCTCAGTAAGCTCGACGTCAAATTCAGTCTTTTCTTCAACTTCAGCAGCCTCGGCAGGACCGCCGGCAGCTACGACGACACCGGCAGCAGCGGATACGCCGAATTCTTCTTCACAAGCCTTTACCAGCTCGTTTAATTCCATAACAGATAACTCTTTGATAGCTTCAATAAATTCAGCTGTGGTTAATTTAGCCATTATTTTTCTCCTTTTTAAAATTCAGATTTCAATAGTTTGATCATGCAACTGTTTCTGCATCTTTTTCTGCGATCTGCTTGATGACTCTCGCCAGGTTTGCCACCGGTGAGTTCATGCTGCCGAACAGACGGCCCAAAAGGACTTCTCTGCCCGGGATCGATGCTACGGCCTTAATACCGTCAGCATCATAGTAGTTGCTTTCTACCATGCCGCCTTTGATCTCCAGCTTCGGATGTTTCTTCGCGAAGTTTGCGATCTCACGGGCTGCTGCAGTAGCATCCTGCTTAGACACTGCCAGGGCCGAAGGTCCTTCCAGAAGCTGTGTCAGGGGCTCGTTAACAGTATCCTGTACAGCAAAACGGATGAAGGTGTTCTTATAGACCTTGTACTGGATCCCGGCATCTCTTAAGGTCTTCCTCAGTTCTGTATCTTCAGCAACTGTCAGGCCTCTGTGATCTACCAGAACCGCGGATGCAGCGTCAGAAAGGACGCCGGCGATCTCCTCGACTACAGGTCTCTTCTCTTCGATCTTAGCCAATTCACTACCCTCCTTGTTTTATTTTTCAGGAGAAAAAAAGAGCTTCGTGAAAACACACGAGGCCCCCGCAGAAATCTTTTATATAAAAAGATCTTTGATACCTCGGCAGGCGTTTTCTCCTTACGTCTTACGACACCTGCTGTCTTCGGCTGTGCATTTTTACGCACCGATGTATAATAGCACAAAGCTATGTCTCTGTCAAGCAATAATTTCTTATAAAATCAAGTTTTTTACGCAATATCGCGGATCAGCCTGTCTGCTGTTTCCAGACAGATCTCTGAACTCTTAAGCATCTCCCTGTAAAATTCTTCTCCGCCCCCTTCAATGGCATCGCTCACGCATTTGATGATGAGGCAGGGGACATGGTTCCTGTAAGATGTCAATGCTACTGCTGCTGCTTCCATCTCGCAGATATCTGCGCCGGTCTGTTCATGAAGCGCCTTTTTCTTTTCTTCCCCATCCACGAATTTATCACCGGAGGCGCAGATGACGCTTTTCAGTTCCGGCATAAGCTTCCTGGCCTTTTCAAACAGCACGGGGTCTGTGGGGATATATACATCCGGAAGTTCACTGTATTGCCCCGGTCTTACCGGATCCAGTGAAGAAATATCGAAATCGTAATGGATCACTTTTTCCACGATGCAGGTCTTGGATAAGGCCATTTCCCGGGTCAGGCCGCCCACGACCCCAAAGTCTACGATCATATCGGCTTCATAGGCAGTGATCAGAAGCTGTACCGCGGCAGCTGCCGCGATCTCTCCGGCGCCGCAATGCACGCAGATCAGTTCATATTCAGGCATTCTGAACGTTAGAAAATCCATATTTCCCACGATTTTCTTTTCCACAGGATCTCCGTATTTTCCCAGCACCGCATCGATCTCCACCGCTACCACCAGGCCGACCTTCTTCATCACACTACTCCTTTTTATCCATCATGAGAAAGGCTGCTGAAAAACATCTCTGTTCTCAGCAGCCTTCTTGCATCTTACAGAAGTTCTACCACTTCTGAGTCTGCGTTCTTCCTTACGGACTCAATGCCGTTCTTGCAGCCGGCTTTTGACTTATAGCCTTCAGAGGAGGCAATGATCTCTCCGTTAGGCGCTTTTAAACGGAAGCGGAATTCATCTGCCTTATCTTTATAGACCTCAAACTTAGGATTCTTTTCGACAGCAAAGCCTTCTACTGTCTGGTCCTCGATAGCTGCAACAGGCGCATTTTTCAGAATACTCTGTGTGCCGTTTCTGCAGCCATCCAGTGTTTTATAGGTCTGTGAGCTGGCTATTACCTCGCCATTTCCGGCCTTCAGGGTGAAATGGAAGCCTGAAGCAGTCGGTTTAATTACATATTTGCCCATAACGTACCTCCAAAAATAGTTGGTTACATGATAAACTTAATTTGGGCATAAGTCAATAAAAGATTTACGTTTCTTAGCTCAAATTTAGCACAGGATCAATAAGCCCAGGACCCGCCGGGAGCCTCATCATCCGGAACTTCCGGAGCCTTGCGGTTCACCATGGCATTGATATCAACGGGCGGCTGGATAGCCTTGAAGAAAGCTAAAAGTTCATCATCAAAGTTGACTCTGGCTTCAGATTTTTCATCAAAGACCATGGTGCACACTTCATCCGGAGTAGCCGGTGCCCAGTAAGGCAGGATCTCCGTATTCGGATCACCGGTCTTCGCGAATGCGACCACCGCATCACCAAATTCTTTTGCGATCCTCTCTCTGTAAGGCAGGGCATAGCAATACGGAGAGATCTCGGTATTCCTGAAAGCGAAAGGAATGTCAGAGCAATGCCACGGAGCTACACCACCGTTCAGTTCAAATACCGGAGCAAAAATGTAACGGTAGTTCTTTGCGCTGCCTTTTGCTTTTTCTTTCACATAGTCATTAGAACCGGGCGTGAATACCAGGTCAAGGCTCTTGGCAAAGCAGAAATTCTTGCCGGGATAAGCCTTTTCATACAGCTCTTTTAATTTTGCGGTATTCTCTTCGCCATAAGTAGCAGCTACATAGGCGAACTGCTCTTCTGCATTCATGTCGAGCTTGCCGGGGACATTATCTCTGGCACCGAAGTCTGCCATGCAGGTACCCACGATAGTGGGGACTTTCTGTACATCTTCAGAGAAGCCCACATCCATGGGATCGCCCACATAATACTCTCCTGCATGAGGTGCCCAGCCATAAGATTTTCCTTCAGCTCTCAGATCATCCATGGTCTTATTGACAGCCATGATGAAAAGACGGTAGTCCAGTTTCTGAAGTTCGGGAAGATCCTTCACACAGGCATTCTTCATGATCAGTTCCACGACTTCCTTCGACGTGGCCGGGTTGCCGCCGCCGAACAGGCTCATGCCGATGACACCGGACATGACGATGGCTTTCTGATATAGGCCCGCTGCTTCTTTGGTCTGGCCAAGGGCCGTTACCTTTCCGCCGCCGCCTGACTGGCCGAAGATCGTGACATTTTCAGGATCACCGCCGAAAGCGGCAATGTTTTCATGGACCCACTTCAGGGAATACACCAGGTCTGCCAGACCGCAGTTGCCGGAATTTGCGAATTCTTCACCGCCGAAATCAGATACATCCAGGAAACCGAAGGCATTCAGACGATGGTTCACGGTAACCACTACCAGTCCGTCATTTTTCGCCAGGGAATCACCATCATAGGCGATCTGCTCGATGGCTGAGCCCGCGGCAAATCCGCCGCCATGGAACCAGACCATGACCGGGCGCTTAGCATCCTTATCCAGGGTAGGGGTGAAAATGTTCAGGTTCTGGCAATGCTCATTTTCAGGCCAGAAACGATGGGGAACGCTGATCTCATCCGAAGGAGCCGGATTAGAAAGGTTCGGACACACATAACCAAAGGCATTGGCATTTCTGATGCCTTCCCATGTCCTGGGTTCTTTCGGCTGCTCGAAACGGCGTGAACGGGCGTAAGGGACACCGAAGAAACGGTACACATCCTTAAATTCGTAGCCTTTAAGCTTTCCCTGTTTGACTTCTACTACAGGTTCCGCATTTGTACAGGTAAAATCACTCATGCTGCTATTCTCCTTTTTATTATTCCCGGCAGCACTTACTGCCGCTGTGCCGGGTATCTTTCTTTTATAGTACAATAAAACCACCGCCTTCGCAAGAAGAAAAGCGGTGGTCTGCACTCATTTTTTTACATTAATCAGCTGTCTTTGGTTTTTTCTTTTTTCAGGATGTCCTGAATACCGGTCTCATCACCTATACTGACTCTTCCATGGCTTCTTTCCCGGTATAATATCTCCTCGATCTTTTCCTCAGCTTCATTCACCAGATCATAAAATTCCGAAGAAGAAATGCGCCTTACTCCGTATCTGAGGGCCGACACCTGGATCATGCCGTCGGAAGTGACCACAGATACATCGGCCTGTCTGCCTAAAGTTCCGATGAGCCGTTCAATATAAAGGTCTCCGGATTCTTTTTCCCGGGTAAAGATCACCCTGACATTATGGAAATCAAACTGTTCTCCCTTATTCCCCGGCACCCGGTAGCCATCAAACACCAGCACTGTCTCTATGCGCTTAAAAGCAGCATAATTCGATAAAATATGCATAAGTTTGTCCCGGGCCGACTGGATATCTGAAGAGGCCAACATACGTAATTCTTCCCAGGCAAAGATCACATTGTATCCATCCACGATCAGCATTTCCGGCTTTGGAGGTGTCTCTTTCCTTATAGCCGTTGATCTTTCAGCCGGGGCCGTCCGGACGATGCGTTCGCCGTAGACCGGGCGTTTGATAGGCCCGAACTCCCTGAGCATGATCTCTTCCAGTTCTTCTGCCGTGGCGGTGATCTTCCTCTCCTCCCGCGGCTTTACATCCCTTTCCTTTAATGTTTTCCCGGAAAGGGTGCTCTCCAGATGCATATATTTTTCCACATCCTGCCAGGGCACCACGAAACCTGCTCCATGGGCACAGAATACAGAGTCCGGTGAATTTTCCAGATCTGCTTCAGGAATATAGGCAAGGCTCGCCCTGACCTCTTCTTCGTTGTGGCATCGGTCATAGCCATCATTTTCAAGCAGCAGCCTTCCCCTGCCCGCTGTATAAGATGACAGGACCGGATTATAATCATTTAATTCGGCGGCAGGGCCTCTGCCGGACAATACCACTGTCTCATCTGTATACCAGGGTTCTGAGGGGTCGCAGCCCATTTCTCTAAGATCGGTCAAAGCCCGGCTCAAAGATTCCCTGGGCAGTTCCAGACGGAACCGATAGAAGGGCTCCAGAAGTACAGACCGGGCTTTCATAAGCCCCTGCCGTACTGCCCGGTAGGTGGCTTCCCGGAAGTCGCCGCCTTCCGTATGTTTTATATGAGATCTTCCGGCCGTCAATGTGATCTTCACATCCGTCAGCGGATAGCCGCCGATGACGCCCAGGTGTTCTTTTTCCAAAAGATGGGTGAGCACCAGCCGTTGGAAATTCTTATTCAGGATCTCTTCCCGGCAGGCATTCTTCAGGATGATCCCGTCATTTCTTGCGGCAGGTTCCAGGATCAGATGCACTTCTGCATAATGCCTGAGCGGTTCATAATGACCCACACCTTCTACCCGGTCCAGGATCGTTTCTTTATAGAGTACACTGCCCCGTCCAAAGTCCGCATCCAGGCCATATCGTTCTAACAGCAGGCTCTTTAATATTTCCGCCTGGACCCGGCCCATCAGGCCTACACCCAGTTCCTGCAGCCGTTCGTCCCACATGACTTTTAAGGATGGTTCTTCGTCTTCCAGGGACTTAAGATACCCCATCACAGTCACCGGGTCTTCGTGATCATGAAGCAGCAGGCTGTAGCGCATGACAGGCGTCAGTACATTTTCGGAAAAAGCTTCTTCAAAGCCCAGGCCTGCGCCATTTTTTAATTCCGAAAGGCCCTTGGCCGCCACGATATCCCCGGCTTCTGCCGATGTGATGGTGGTGTATTTTTCTCCTTCGTAAGATCTCAGCTCACTGATCTTTTCCTCTTTCTCCCCGGTCTTTATAACTGCCCTGGCATTCAGTACCCCCCCGGTGATCTTCATATGACAGATCCGCTGTCCGTCAGCATCATGGGTCACACGAAAGACCCGGGCGCCAAAGGTGTCGGGATGATGAGGCACCGCGATATAACGGAATAAAGCCTCCAGAAAATCATCCAGTCCTGTGGTACGTAAGCCGGAGCCAAAAAAGACAGGGAACAGAAGCCGCCGGCTGATAAGATCCCGGATGGTCTCATCCTCCACTTTCCCGGAAGAAAGGAATTCCTTCATGACTTCTTCGTCAGAAAGCGCCGTTTCTTCATCCCGGTCTGCATTTTCTGAGGAAAACGACACACAGTCAGAAGATAATTCCTCTTTGAGATTTGCCATAACTTCTTCTTCTGAAAAACGCTGATAATCCATTTTCGTGACAAAGATCGCCGTGGGTACAGCATAAAGAGAAAGCAGCCGCCACAAAGTCCGGGTATGAGACTGTACCATTTCTGTGCCGGAAATCACCAGGATAGCTGCATCCAGCACTTTCAAGGCTCTTTCTGTCTCATTGGAAAAATCCACATGACCTGGGGTATCCAGGAGAGTAAAAGGACGTCCGGACACACTAAAAGAAGCCTGGCTAGAAAAAATGGTGATCCCCCGTTCTTTCTCCAGGCTGTGACTGTCCAGCAGTGTATCTCTGTGATCCACGCGGCCTAAAGTACGACGGGCGCCGGATACATACAGCATCCCTTCCGCCAGCGTCGTCTTGCCCGCGTCCACATGAGCCAGAATTCCTAAAACCGTATTTGTCATTATCAGTTCAGCGGTGTTTTTGCTTTCAAGAAATCATAGACCTTCTGACTGGTCTTTTCATCATAATGGACTCCATCCAGGGTCGTATATCCGGTGGAGCACAGGTATTCATTCAAGTCGATATAGGGAATGCCTGTTACAGTATCCATATACCGGTTAAAGGTATCGATATAGGCATTTACGATGGATTCGTCAATAGTCCCGTTGTACGGGCCATTGCAGTAGCCTACTGAAGCAAAATTAAAATGAGTCTCCGGGTATTCTGCCATCAGCTGGTGGATCACGGCCGCATAATTTTCCGCAAAATAAGCCGTCCATCCCTGGGAATTATTTGCACAGTCATTGACACCCATGCAGATGATCACTTCATACCTTGGGTTCATATTCAGGATAGTCCGCAAAGCACTGACCGCTTCATCATAGAACCAGGTGAAATACTGAGCGCCTTTTGCAATGACGATATCATTCGGTTCCAGCTGTACAAAGGATTTCAGGTAGACCATCCGCGAATCTCCGACCAGGATCCTTCCGTCATACCGTTGTGATACCTCTTCCTCTCCTTCACCACTGACCCGGACCGTACAACGGGCCGAAAAGCCCTGATATACCGCCGATATGACAGCAGTTCCGGAATTCCTTGCTTTTACCAGGCCGCCCGAAACAGAGGCCACTGCGGGATCTGATGAGATCCAGTAAATATTTTCTGATTCTCCTGCTGTCTGGGGCAATATCCTGGCAGAGAGCTGGAACAGATCACCTGCTTCCAATTCCAGATCAGTCATGGAAATCTCCAGAGAGGTGACAGACATACCGCAGCTGACCGTACAGGCGGTCATCTGGTCTCCGTTTGTCCCGATGATTTCCGCGCCCCCCGGGCCTACAGCTGTTACTACGGCCATATAAGAAACTTTTCCGTTCTCACTGATGACAGATTCCTCATAGACCTTACAGACGCTTTCGTTGGTACTGCGCCATACAGTGGGAGTATCATGGGGATAATCCTCTGGCCGGTAATAGACCGGGATATATACGGATTTCCCCTCTTCCAGATAAACGGCAGAGTACATTAACGTAATGCTTTTCAAAGGGATTCTGACCTTCACATGGCAGACAGCGCTCATCCCCTGGCAGGAAGCTGTAATGTCGGCTTCTCCGTAATTCACTGCCATAAGGAACCCGTTATCTCCTACCCTGGCCACATTTTCATCTGATGATGTCCAGGTAATAGTGGCATCGTCGGTGATCTTTTCCGGGATAAACCTGGTGGAAAATTCGAAGGTCTCTCCTCTTAAAAGCTGAAGTTCAGACACATTCAGTTCCATTCTTTCCAAATGAGACAGAATATGCACTACACAAGTATCCTTAAGGCTTCCCAGACTCATGGTCACCGTCACATCACCGGCAGAAAAGCTGGAGATGGTGCCATCATTAGCCACTGCTGCCAGAGAACCATCCGAAACAGAAAACCGAACATCGTCTCTGACATCCGCATTAGACGGAAGGATGGCAAACTCAAGTTTTTTCCGTTCGCCCACTTCCATCTCGACCTCTTTTTCATCAAAGCGTATTTCCCGGACATTAGTAAATACACGGACTGAGACTTTTGCAGTCATTCCGGCCCAAGTGGCTGTGATTTCTGTTTCACCTTTTCCTTTAGCCGTTACATGGCCATATATATCCACTTCTGCAACTCTGTCATCCAGAGAGCGGTATTCCACATTTTTTCTTTTTGCCCTTGAAGCTGTGCGCCTGACTTTATCCTGGTCGATCACGGTAAAGACCGGCTCCAGGTCCGCACTCTCTCCCAGCTGCAGCGCCAGTTCTGTTTCATCCAGGGAAAACCTGTAGGCCTGCTTAAGCGGGACACTGTAATAGATCACAGCAACGAGAGCCATGACCAGCAGGATCACAGCAAAGGAAACAGCCAGTACACGAAGGAGCTGGTCCTGTTTTTTTTCTTTTTTACTCGTATTCTTTTCAGCCAAATGCGGCCCCCTTAAGATTTCCCCATCCTTGATCACGAATTGACCCTTCAGTCAATACAAACATTAATTGTACACCGTTTCTCTCATATTGTCTATCATTTTTTGCCAGAGGGCGGTCTTACGAAAAATAATTGCACTGAAAGAAGATTTCGTTTATAATCTAAGAGACAAAAGAAAAGGGACTTACGTTAAATGTCAGCCCATAAAAATCATTAAAAATTACCAGGAGGGAATCATGAAACTCATCGATCTTCACTGCGATACATTGACAGGTCTTAAAAGACGGGGACAGGTACTTCGTGAGAATAATATGCATCTGGACCTCTTAAGAATGAAGGCCGCTGACCAGCTGGCCCAGTGCTTCGCGGTCTTCGTCCACCAGAAACACTGTACGGAAAACGGTATCTCACCCTATGATTTCTTTAAAACTCACCGGGATATCTTCTATCAGGAAATGAAAGATAATGCAGATCTTATCGCTCCGGCTTATAATTCTGCGGATATCCTTAAGAACCTGGAGAACGGCCTGATGTCAGGGGTATTGACGATAGAAGCAGGCGAGCCCCTGGAAGGGAAATGTGAACGCGTAGAGGAATTCAAAAAAGACGGTGTCCGCATGATCACGCTGACCTGGAATTTTGAAAATGAGATCGGTTTTCCGAACCGCATGGGCGGTCATCTGAAGCCGAAAGGAAAAGAGATCGTGGATACCATGAACCAGCTGGGGGTACTGCCCGATGTTTCCCATCTTTCCGATGAAGGCTTCTGGGATGTCATCGAACTTTCACAGAATAAATACCCAGTAGTGGCTTCCCACTCCGATGCCCGCGCCCTCTGCGATCATCCCCGCAATATGACGGATGATATGCTGAAAGCCCTCGGAAATACGAATGGCATGGTGGGTGTAAATTACAGTGCTGATTTCTTAAGGGAAGGCGAGAGATTTGCTTCTATGGAAGCGGTGCTGGACCATACCCTGCACCTGATCGATAAAGCCGGCATAGACCATGTGGCTTTCGGTTCGGACTATGACGGCATCGGTTCTGTTTTAGAGTGGAAAGATGTGTCGGGAACACCGGACCTTCTGGAATATATGCACTCAAAGATCTCCTGGGATGATCTGGAAAAAATCACTCATAAAAACGCTTTAAGAGTCTTTGCCTGATATTAAGCCCTGACATGAAATGAGGCTGCCTGTTACGGCAGCCTCTGTTTTTTCTTTTAAGATATGCAATTACCAACCAAGGATCTTTAAGTATTCACGGCTTCTTCTTGCACACTCTAAGGGATCCAGCTCATAATGCTCATCCTGCTCTACGACCACCCACTCTGCGTTAGCTTCCAGAGAAGCTTCCAGCACGGGCTCCCAGATCATCTGGCCGAAGCCCACCGGGCGGAATCCGAAATAGCTGCCATCATCATCGGCTTCTTCTTCAGAATCGATACCGATCAGCTTATACATGTTCTTCGG
>CACZSO010000318.1 GCA_902783795.1 uncultured Eubacteriales bacterium | reverse complement strand
TTCAAGTGCTTTGCCAGCAGAATACAGGCAGCCATCCGGCAGAGAGCGGTGTTGTCGGAGGCGGTAAAATCCATGGAAAAGGGTTGCAAATGGATGGATTGTGTGAGAAAATATGTGCGGCTGATATCACGAAAGGACGATTTGATATTCTCTTAAGCTCATAAACCGGACGGACACATCCTTAATGGAAGGCGGGGGATACTGCTGATGAAAAAAGTTACGAATGTATTTTTGGCTGTACTTCTATACGGGGCGGTAATACCTTTTACCTGCAGCTTACCGGCTTTACTGGCAGCCTTTCTGGGCGCGCCTCTGTGGGTGCCGGTGGTTATGGTTCCTGTTTTTGCGGCGGTGTGGTATCTGCTGCTCAGAAAGAAGATCGACCTCAGACTGGCTTTTTATGTCAATGCAGGGATCCTGGCTTTTTTGATCCTTACGGGTACGGTGATGATGAGCCTGGCCTCGGGAAACATAAGCGGCCGTCTGATGAATGCTTTCCCTGCTTTTTTCCTGCCTTTTGCCCCCATGATCCTGGTGTACAGGCTGGGAGCCCAGCCTCTTTTTCTGTACCTGACGGTTTTTCTGACTTATCTTATGGCCATCTTGATCACAGGGTTTTCGGGCGGAAAAAGAAAGCTTCCCCGGGTCTTGTGGATCGCGGCGGCAGTTTTGATCCTATGCCTTATCTGGGATGTAAGGCTGTATCAGAACCGGCCGGAGAAACGGTACGGCGGCCATGGGTTTGCCTATATGCATGGCTATTCCAGTACAGATTTTACGGATTATATGGTCTACAGTAAGAATTCGAAGCTGGTGGTGCCGGATACCCCGCCGGATCTTCAGATAGACGATGTTTCAGAAATGCCGGTCATGGATGGGGCGGAAGCGTGCTACCCGGTGTATGCGGCAGCAGCTAAGGCGGTTTACAAAGACATTGACCAGATCGAGCTTGCGTATAAAGAAAAAGAAGATGAACATCTGATGCGCCTGAACGGCCAGGTCGTCACCTTTACGAATACCGTGCAGGGATTCATGCGTCTGGTCTATGGAGACAAGTATTACGAGGAAAAAACGGATCTGTTTTTCGGCGCCCGGCCTTCGAGAACCCAGATGCAGGACGCGAAAGACGAGGGTGTGGAACTTACCATCACTCCTATCGGACAGGAGGCTTTCGTTTTCTTTGTAGAAGAAGATAACCCGGTAGATAATATCACTTCGGATGATCTGCGCTCTATCTACCACGGCGATATCACGAACTGGGAACAGCTGGGCGGCAAGGCAGGGAAGATCACGGCTTTCCAGCGCCCGGAAGGGTCCGGCTCCCAGTCCATGATGCAGTATTTCATGGGCGATGTGAGCCTGATGGAGCCGAAATCTTATGAATATGTGGATTCCATGGCAGGCGTTATTAAAAAGACCGCAGAATACGCCAATGAAAACGGAGCCATCGGTTATTCTTTCCGGTACTTCATCGAAGGACTGAGTCAGGAGACCGGGGTGAAGCTGTTATCCGTAGATGGCGTGGCGCCTACCCTGGAAAATATCGAGAACGGCAGCTATCCGCTGACCGTGGATCTGTGCCTCATCACCCGGAAGGATGATAAGAATCCCAATGTGCAGAAAATGATAGATTTCATGCTGTCGGAATGTGGCCAGGAGATCGTCAGAAAGACGGGCTACGGCGGTGTGAAATGAGAAGAAGGAGACCTATGAAAAAAGTCTATTTAGTTGACTATGAAAATGTATCGGAGGAAGGGCTTAAAGGCTTTGAAGGGCTGGATAAGCAGGACGAGATCTACCTGTTTTATTCGGCTAATAACGGCAGGATCAGCCTGAACTTTGTGAAAAACCTGTATGCGCTGAAAGATAGCGCAGCGCTGCATTTCATGAAGGCTTTTACCGGGAAGCAGGCGCTGGATATCCAGCTGGCTACCTTCCTGGGCAGTCTCATTGAAGCAGATAAAGAAGGAAACTGTAAATTCATTATCATCAGTAAAGATAAGGGCTTTGACCATATCCGGGACTTCTGGAACGTATACCGGCCGGAGGTAAAGATCTGCCGCCAGGAAACCATCAGCCATGGGACTTCGAAGCCTGCTGAGAAGACGCCGGAAACTGAAAAAGAAGCCGAAACATTGACGGAAGCAGCGGCGGAGAAGACAGAAAAACCGAAAAGCACCCGGAGAAGAAGTACCTCCCGGAGCGCAAAATCACAGACAAAAACCCAGACAGCTGAAAAAGAGCAGCGGCAGGAAAAGGCAGAGGATCAGGCAGTAAAAGAGCCGCAGGAAGAGAAGCAGGATACCGCCTCTTTGCCGGCAGAAGAGAAAGTGACAGAGCAGGCAGAGACGGTCCGGGAGAGTGCAGAAAAGGCCGCTGAAAAACCAGAACAGGCCCCTGAGGCAGAACAGAAGACCTCCCTCCCGGCGGTGAAGAGCGGCAAGACCTCCCTTAACGCGGCGGTGATGCAGGCTCTCAGCAAAGAGAAATATGATTATAAGATCGTAGGGCAGGCAGCCTCGTTGGCGGTCTCCTTCTGCGGGGCCCGTTACCAGAAACGAGAGACTTACAAAGCCATGGTCAGACAGTTTGGACAGAAGGAAGGCCTGACAATCTATAACCATATCAAAGGACTGCTGTAAGGATGAGGTCAAAAATGCAGAAACCGGCTTTGCGGCTGGTACTGGCGGAGATCGGGGCAGCCATTGTATTGACCGTTTTTATTCTGGCTGTCTTGAAAAAGCCGGTCAATGACGATGTTTCTTTCACGGATCTTAAGGAAACTCTTCTTTCTGCCAGTTTTGACCGGGCGAATATGAAAGAAGGCAGCGCCATGAAGCTGAAGTATCTCTATGGCCTGTCAGAGAATGATTATGAAGCGGTGTGCCTTTATGTGCCTTCCACTAACATGGACGCCCAGGAAATGCTGCTGGTCCGCTGTAAGAAAGAAGCGGATACGGCTAAGGTCCGGGAGGCCATGCAGGAACGGATCGAGGCGGAACGAAACACCTTTAATTCTTATGGTATAGAGCAGATGGCGCTGATCGATAAGGCCTTCGCTGAAGTACGGGGCCGGCTGTGCCTGTATGTCTGCGATAAAAACAGTGATAAAATGCGGGAAGCATTTCTTAAAGCTGTTCAGTGACTTGACAGAGTCCCTCATCAGTCAGCTTCCCCCAGAGGGGGAAGTCTTGATGAATATCCTTCATCATAAACACATTCAGTAAAAGCAGGCACTCATCCTGCAGCATAAAGGAGCCGGATCAAGCGTATGGTTTTCAGCAGTATAACTTTTTTATTATATTTTCTGCCGGTGACGCTGATCCTGTATTTTGCCGTTCCTTCAGTGAAGGGACGGAACCTGGTGCTGCTGGCGGCGAGCCTGTTTTTTTATGCCTGGGGCGAGCCGGTCTATGTGATCCTGATGGTGATCAGCATCCTGGGGAACTACCTGATGGTCCGGCTCATGGATGAGGCAGGGGAGGATCTTAAGCATAGAAAAATACACCTGGCTTTTCTGGTGCTCTGGAATCTGGCCGGCCTGTTTTTCTTTAAATACGCAGATTTCCTGGTGGATATCATCAACCGGGCCGCCGGGTCTGAACTAAAAAAGCTGGAGCTCTCCCTTCCCATCGGAATATCTTTTTATACCTTCCAGGCTCTTTCCTATGTGATCGATGTGTACCGCAAAAAAACGGCCTGCCAAAAAAATCTGATCTCTTTTGCCCTGTATATCACCATGTTCCCGCAGCTTATCGCCGGACCTATCGTTAAGTATAATGAGATCGCGGAGCGGCTTCAAAAGCGGCGTATCACCCGGGCAGCTTTTGGGCAGGGTGTGGAACGGTTTATTTTCGGCTTGTCAAAAAAGGTGCTGCTGGCCAATACCCTGGGGCAGGTCTTTACCTTAGTCTCTCAGCAGCCGGCTTCTGAACGGACTTTCCTTCTGGTATGGCTGGGAGCCTTTTCCTACACGTTCCAGATCTATTTTGATTTCAGCGGCTACTCCGATATGGCCATCGGTCTGGGCTATATGCTGGGCTTCCGTTTCCCGGAGAACTTCCGGCATCCCTACCTGGCCTCTTCCGTGACGGAATTCTGGCGGCGCTGGCATATTTCGTTAAGTTCCTGGTTCAGGGATTATGTGTATATTCCCCTGGGAGGGAACCGTGTGTCAAAAGCCCGTCATATAGGGAACCTTATCATCGTCTGGGGCCTGACGGGTCTCTGGCACGGGGCTTCTTTAAACTTCCTTCTGTGGGGTTTTTATTACGCATTCTGGCTCATCATTGAAAAGTATCTGCTGGAGGGATTTGAAGAAAGACACCGGATATTCAGCCATCTGTTGACCGCGCTGATCGTGATCTTTGGCTGGATGCTGTTCTCATTTACCGACTTTACAGCACTGAAGATTTATGCAGGGCAGATGCTGGGCTTTAAGACCGCCGGTTTTCTGGGGAAAGAGGCCATGTACCTGCTGAAAAGCAATATCATTACATTGATCATTGCCTGCCTGGCCTCCGGCAGTCTCCTGTACGGACTGTACCGGCGGGTACGGGAAAAGTGGGCTCCGGCCGCACTGGTGATCCAGATCCTGATGCTGGTGATATCCGTGTCTTTTCTCGTGTATCAGAGTTATAATCCTTTTTTGTACTTCCGATTCTAAAAACAGGAGCTTCCCATGTCAAAAGACGCTGTGAAAAACAGAAAAAGAAAAAAGCTGCGGCAGTTTCACATATGGCTGGGGCTTATAGCGGGACTCCTGTTTCTGATCATGTTCCTGCTGGCCATCCTGCTGCCGGACAAAGAGCTGTCGGTGCAGGAAAAACGGGTGCTTTCTTCCTTCCCCCGGCCTTATCTTAACCGCATCGCGGAGGGGTCCTACAGTACGGATTTTGAGACCTATGTCTCAGACCAGATCCCCTTCAGGAACTTTTTCACAAAGATGAAGGTGTTCACAGACCGGCTGGCAGGCAGACAGGAATCTCAGGGCGTGTACCGGGGAAAAGACGGCTGCCTGATAGAAAAAATGGAGGACTGGGATCAGGAACAGCTGAATACGACCCTGGATGCTGTGATCCGCTTCACTAAAACCTATGAGAAGGAAACAGCCTTCGTCCTGGTGCCCACAGCGGTATCTGTCATGCAGGAAAAGCTGCCTCTTTTTGCTCCCACTGCTTCACAGGAGAATTTCTCCCGGGAAACTAAAGAACGCCTGAAAAACACAGAAATTCGCTTTACAGACCTTACAGAAACATTGACATCTCTTAAAGAAACCGGGATGCAGCTCTATTACCGGACAGACCACCACTGGACCACAGAGGCAGCGGCAGGATGCGCAGAAACGGTACTGAAGGCTCTGGGTCATACAGCAAAGCTCAAAGGAAAACTCCTCCCTGTGACCGACAGCTTCTGCGGATCTCTGGCAGCGAAAAGCGGATACGCTTCCGGAGAAAAAGAAGTGATCGATCTCTGGGTGCCGGAAGAAGAGACCCTGTACCTGATGACGGACAGCAAAGGAAAACATGCCACGCTGTATTCTGAAGAGGGGCTTAAAAGTAATGATCCTTATACCGTGTTCCTGGGCGGCAATGAAGGACTGATCCGGATCGAGACGGAGCAGTTCGGAAAGAGTTCCTTACTGGTCTTTAAGGATTCATATTTTAACTGTTTTCTGCCTTGCCTGCTGGGAGAATATGAGCGGGTCGATGTGGTGGATCCCCGCTATTATGACGGCGATATCACTTCCCTCATGCTGCAGAATGATTATGACCAGATACTGTTTTTCTACAACATGAACACCTTTTCAGAAGATACTTCCCTGTCCCTGGTGCTGACCGGGACAGAAGAACCGGAGGAGGCGCCATGATGAAGAGATATCAGGGATCCTTTCGTTTGCTTATGGCTGCGATATTCCTGCTGTTTGCTTCCGGGCTGGCCGGCTGCGGCAGCCGTCAGGGAAATGCAGAAGCCTTGAAAGAGGGCCTGCAGTACCTGAGTGCGGAAGCAGAAAAAGATGCACAGGAGATAAATCAGAAACTGAAGGAAAAGAAGGCCTCCCAGGAAAAAGAACAAAGCACGGAAGAGAAGGACAGCACACCGGAAGATACACAGGAAAGCACACACCTGCCGCCGGAGACGCCGGATCATTCTGAGGATACAGAAACGGAAGTTCCTCCGCCGGAAGAGAGCCTCCTGCCGTCTTCTGAAACGCCGCCTGAAACTGCAGCGCCGGAGGATCCTTACGCAGATCTTAAGAACCAGGTCGAGACCTTGAACATTACGCCGTTTTCAGAGGCTGAACTGGCAAAGATGCGGTCTTTGTTCGACCGCACCGTATTTATCGGGGATTCTTTGACCCAGGCGATCCTGACCTATGGATTTTTCGATGAGAATCATATAAAATACAAACGAAGCGCCTCCATCAGTGACCTGGGGCCGGAGATCGAAGCAGCCCTTCAGATGCTGCCCGATAACATCGTCTTCTTTACGGGTCTGAATGACGTTAGCCGTTTTATCACGGACCCGGCCCAGTATTATGAGGCCTATAAAGAAAAGATCCTGGGGATCCTCAATGTGCGGCCGGACATCCATATTTATGTGATATCTCTTTTACCGCCCTCTAATGATCTGGCCAGGGTAAACCTGAACCTGGCACGCTCTCCGGAGTTTGACGAGCAGCTGAAACGGGCAGCCGGTGATACGCCGGCGGTCTATGTGGACTGTCACTGGATGGTCCGCCAGCAGCTGTACCTGGATGACGGGATCCATTTTAAAGAACCTTTTTACACCATCCTGTTTAAATACCTGGCAGGGGAAATGTTTTAGCCTATGATCCGAGACCGGCTTGATTCTTCCCTGATTATTCGGTATAATAACAAAAAAGTATGCAGAAAACGCGTCATAATATCACACAATGAAAGGACCAGAAGCATGTTTGAACTGAAACCGGAATATCCTTACCTTTATGAGACTCATTTTCACACTTATGAATCCAGCCGCTGTGGACAGAGCGCTGCCGCGGATATGGTAGACGCCTGCAAAGCTGCCGGCTATACAGGGATTTTCGTCACAGACCATCATTGGGGCGGTAATACCAGAGCGGACCGCAGCCTTCCCTGGGAAGAGTGGGTAGACGGCTTCTGCACCGGTTATTACGCGGCTAAGAAGCGCGGCGATGAGATAGGCCTGGATGTATTTTTTGGCTGGGAATCCGGCTTTTTAGGCACAGAATTTCTGATCTACGGCCTGAGCCCCGAATGGATGAAACAGCATCCGGAACTTCGTTCTGCCATCCCCTTCGGAAATGCGCCTGAGATCGAAGATCCCATGACACCTGAAAAGCAGTACCCCCTGATCCATGAGGCCGGCGGCATGGTGATCCATGCCCATCCTTACAGGGAGGAGCCTTATATTCCGGAGATCCGCCTGTTCCCGGATTACGTGGATGGGGTGGAAACTATCAATGCGACCCATTCCAGTCCGGTCAGCAAAAGCCATAACAATCCGGAATATAATGTCCGCGCCTGGGCTTATGCGAAGGAGCATGATTTCCCGGTGACAGCCGGCAGCGATATCCACTCCACGAATCTGTTTATGGGCGGCATGGCCTTTAAGCGTAAACTGGAGAGTTCCCAGGATTTCATCAATGCTGTTCTGAACCGTGAGGAGTATATCCTGACTGACGGCGTGAACTGGTATGACCAGCAGGGAAATATCATAGACTGAATATAATCTTCTGTTATAACATCCCCAAAAACATAAGAACAGATCCCCTGCAGGCCTATTGTGGCTTACAGGGGATATTTTTTGTCATAATAAAAGATAGTATTGATTTTTTACAATGCTTTGTTATAATCATCGTATATATTTATGCAAAGTGTCCTAACGGTTTTCATAATGTTTCTTAAGGTGCCATAAAATGGGGAAAAGGCTTCCGGGAAATAAAAACAGGTGAAGGACATGGCACGGAAATAATAAAAAGGAGGAAAAGTATGAAGAAACTTATTTGTGTGATCCTTGCTGCGCTTTTATGCATGACCATGCTCATGGCCTGCGGCGGAAGCGGCAGTGATCAGACGACTCCGGCTGCCAGCTCGGCGGAGCAGACCACGGCGGAAAAGACAGAAGCTTCTACAGCAGAAAAGACAGAAGCTCCGACCACGACCACAGAGGAAGCAAAAGAAGCACCTTATAAAGCTTATTTTGCTTACTATGTTGCGACAGATAACTGGCCGCATCAGGATCAGGTCAAAGAGCATATCAGAGAGATCACGCTCCGTGACCTGAATATTGAATGTGAGATATTGCCGTTTACTTTCTCAACGTACGCGGCACAGGTCCCCATGATGCTGGCTTCGAAAGAGCAGCTGGATGTATTCAATGCCGGCTCTCCGGATGAATACTTCGAGGCCGGTTATATCATTGACCTGCTTCCCTATGTGGATATCCTGAAAGAAGCCATGGACAAGTGCGGATATGACGATGTTATGGCCAGCCTTCATCAGGGACACCTGCTGGCGCTCCCGGCACAGCTGGAAAGAACGCATCATTATGGCATGTTCTTCCGTACAGATATCCTGAATGCCGTGGGCTATACGGATGCAGATATCAAACATGGTGATTATGCACAGCTGGGCGAGATCCTGGCGGCTGTTCATGAGAAATATCCTGAAATGGTGGGTATGGGCGGTGCCAAAACCGGAACTCCGCCTCAGAATACCCAGCATACAGACCCCATGGGCAACTATGCATATGGCGTTTTGGATAACTACGGCCAGACCTGGGAAGTCACGAACTACTATGAGTCTGACTACTTCAAGATGGCTTCCGGCTATATGAGAGACTGGTATCTGAAAGGCTACATTAAGGGTGATATCTCAGTTGCTTCTGACGCTGCAGAGGCTGAGATCAAAGCGGGCAATACCTTCGGCGGCTGCTCACCCATGAAGCCGGATACCTATGCTACGAAGAAAGATAAATGCGGCTATGACATGTCTATGTTCTATCTGCGTGAAGACATGATGACCTGCTACAGCGGAGCCGGTTATGCCATCAGCGGTACAGCGAAAGACTTCACTCAGGCTGCCCGTCTTTTGAACTATGTATTCATTTCCCGTGAATTCAACGA
>CACZSO010000317.1 GCA_902783795.1 uncultured Eubacteriales bacterium | reverse complement strand
CTCTTTTTGCTGTCACTGCCGACAAAGACTTGACGAAAGAAGCGATTACGGATATGATCGAAGAAATGATCATGGCAACCGAAAAAAGATCTCCATGCCTACTTAAGACTCTTAAGCATGATCCGCCGGGAAAGTAACAGTATCATTTATCTTATCATCAGGAGGTCCATCCATGAGTACAAGAAAGGACATCGTCAGCCATTTTTATCACACTGCAGATGAAAACAGCCGTCTCAGCAGGAGCCGCCACGGTCAGCTGGAGTACCGTACCACCATGGCCTATATCCATCGTTATGCAGATATAGCCTCAAAAGTCCTGGAGGTGGGCGCCGGGACCGGCACCTATTCCATAGCCCTGGCAAAGGAAGGCATGGACGTGACGGCTGTAGAACTGATGGAAAGCCATCTTAAGACTCTCGTGGAAAACAGCCAGGGGCTCGAAAATCTCCATGCCTTTCAGGGCGATGCCGTGGACCTCCGTCAATTTGCGGATGATTCCTTCGATGTCACCCTGCTGTTGGGTCCCATGTATCACCTGTACGAGAAAGACGAGGTAGACTGCGCCATCGATGAAGCCATCCGCGTCACCAGACCGGGGGGTGTGATATTGTTCGCTTTCATCTCCGTCTTTGCCATCATGTATGCCAACTATTTCTACGGAAACTGGGCCTTTGGGGAGGAAGAGAATTTCACAGAAGATCATCAGATAAAGCATTATAAAGAGCAGCTCTTTACCGGCTACGATGTGGTGGAATTTGAGCAGCTGTTTGAAGAAAAACCGGTCGACTGGATCACAACAGCGGGTGTGGATGGCCTCCTGGAGCCCATCGAAGACCGGCCGGACTTTTCCATGTCTGATGAAGAATTTGAGGCTTTTGCCAGATGGTACCTGGCCTTTGCAGAGAAGAGAGAATTATTAGGACTCACGAACCACCTTCTGTATATCTGCCGGAAGCAGTCCTGAAGCCGGAGACAGCTTCTGCCTGTCACCCTGACTAAGCCCTCAAATTCCTTATTTTCCTTGACAGGTGCACGCAAAAACCTTAGAATATTATTGCATACATTATAGTTTTAAATAATTACGTGCATTAAAATAATAACGGAGGAAATACACATGAACAAACCTATCGTACTGGTCGTTATGGACGGTGTGGGTGAGACTCCTGAGGAGCTGGGAAATATGGTCCTTCGGGCAAATACCCCTACCCTTGACTGGTTCAAGGAAAACTGCCCCTGGCAGTGCATCAAAGCCCACGGCGGCGCTGTCGGTCTTCCGACGGACGATGATATGGGCAACAGTGAAGTGGGCCATAATGCCCTGGGCTGCGGCCAGATCTATTCGCAGGGCGCCAAGCTCGTTAATGAATCCATCGAGTCCGGCTCCATTTACCAGAGCGAAACATGGAAAGACCTGGTGGGCTCCGTCGTTGAAAAAGGAACCACCCTGCATTTTATCGGCCTTTTGTCAGACGGCAATGTACATTCGAATATCAGCCACCTTTTCGCCATGCTGAAGGAAGCGAAGGCGGAAGGCGTGAAAAAGGCCCGTGTCCATATCCTGCTGGACGGCCGTGACGTTCCGGCTACCAGCGCGCCGGAATATATCAAAGCCCTGGAAGACGTCCTGGCCGGGCTCAATGACGACACCTTTGACGGACGCATCGCCTCGGGCGGCGGCCGTATGAATATCACAATGGACCGGTATCAGGCTAACTGGCCTATGGTAGAGGCCGGCTGGAATGTCCATGTACATGGAGAAGGCCGCCAGTTCGCCAGTGCCCTGGAGGCTGTGGATACCCTGCGCCAGGAGACCGGTGCCATTGACCAGGATCTTCCGGCCTTTGTCATTGCTGAAAATGGCCAGTGCGTAGGCGCCATGCAGGACGGCGACAGCGTGATCCTCTACAACTTCCGCGGCGACCGTGCCCTGGAGATTTCCATGGCGTTTGACGGTGATGCTTCCTTCGATAAATTTGACCGCGGCGTGATTCCTGCTGTCAAGTATGCCGGCATGCTGGAGTACGACGGCGACCTGAAGATCCCCCATCATTATCTGGTCACCCCGCCCCAGATCCGCGATACATTGACGGAACTCCTGGTGGCCCAGGGAATCAAGGAATACGCTGTTTCTGAAACTCAGAAATACGGCCATGTGACCTATTTCTGGAACGGCAACCGTTCCGGCAAGGTCTCTGAAGAACTGGAAGATTACTGCGAGATCCCCAGTGATGTCCGTTCCTTCGACGAATGCCCCTGGATGAAAGCGACCGAGATCGCCGATAAGGTCATCGAAGCCATCCAGAGCCATCAGTACGGGTTCATCCGCTGCAACTTCCCCAACGGCGATATGGTAGGCCATACCGGTAACCTGGATGCCACTGAGATCGCTGTCGAAAGCGTTGATCTGCAGCTGGCCCGCATCAAGAAAGTGGTCGATGAAGAGAACTGCATCCTTCTGGTTACCGCTGACCACGGCAACTCCGACCAGATGCTGGAGAAGAATAAGAAGGGCAATGTAGAAGTCCGTACGGCACACAGCCTCAATCCGGTTCCCTTTATCATTTATGATAAGGATGAGCGTCATGAGATGAAGGAAGGTGCTTTCGGCCTGGCCAATGTAGCCCCGACCGTAGCCGGCCTCATGGGTATCAAACCCTTTGACAGCTGGGAAGAAAGCATGCTGAAGTAATATAAAAGCAGACAGATCGATGGCTGGAAAACCGCCTTGACCGGCGGTCTTCCAGCCATTTCCCATTCTCTCCTGCGGGAGGCTTTTTCATGGAAAAACTATTTGATATCAACACATCCGGCCAGAGCATCCGGTGCAAGCTGTATTATGATAAGATCCGGGAAATAAAAAAAGTGATCCTCTACGGCCATGGCTTTGCCGGGCACAGGAATACCGCCTCAGCCCAGAAATTCGCCGAAAGGATATTGTCCAAATATAAGGGGATCGCTGTGCTGCTGTTCGACCTGCCCTGCCATGGAGATGATGTAAAGAAAAAATTGTCGCTTAAGGACTGTATGTCTTATATGCAGCACGTGATCTCCTACGCCCTGGAAGAATTACACACAGAAGAATTATACGCCTATGCCACCAGCTTCGGCGGATACCTGGTCCTGAAATATATAGCCGAAAATGACGACCCCTTCAAAAAGATCGTCCTCCGCTGCCCCGCCGTCAGCATGTATGACGTGCTTACCGGCACACTCATGACCTCAGAGGACCTGGAAGCCATTGAAAAAGGAAAAAAAGTAAGCGTGGGATTCGACCGCAAGATCGACATTGATCCTTCATTTCTGGCAGAACTAAAGGCCTGTGACATCCGTCAGTATGATTATCTCGATCATGCCGATGATATCCTGATCCTGCACGGTACCAAGGATGAGATAGTCCCCATCAGCAGCGTAGAACGTTTTGCAGAAGACAATGTGATCGAGTTCATTCCCGTGGAAAACGCCGACCATCGTTTCCAGAACCCTGCCTGTATGGAGATCGCCACAAAAGCAGCCTTGGAGTTTTTCGGGATCTCGTGATCATCCTCCTTGACGAACCATTTCCTGTCCCTTATAGTAAGAACAGCACAACTAATATCGAAGGTAAAGTATTATGGGATATGTCTTCATCAGCTACAGTTCCAGAAATCAGTCATCTGCCGATGCCATGCATGATTACCTGAATAAACAGGGGATCGACACCTGGATGGCACCCGGCGATATTCCGGCCGGCAGCAGATATGCGCAAGTCATTAATCAGGCGTTAAAAGAATGCGCCTGTTTTCTTCTTATGCTTTCCGAGGATGCCCAGAATTCCATCTGGGTCACCAAGGAAGTAGAAAGGGCGATAAACTACAAAAAGCCCATCATCCCTGTCCAGCTCGAAGATGTTATCCTGAACGACGAGTTTGAACTGTATATATCTACTGATCAGATCGTTGCCGTGCGGAAGATCGATCCGGATTCTGCTGAAATGAAAAAACTCCTCAGCAGTGTGGTGTCTTATGCAGGGAGAAGAGACACCGCATCTGATTCGGGAAAAGATCCGTCAACATTCAATAATATCTTAAAAAAACCTCTTTCTCAAAAAACAGCAAAGTCTGAAAGTGACTCTGCTGATCTGCCTCAGGAAAGGATACACGTTGGCAGCATAATAGATGGCAAATATCGGGTAACCGCTATGTTGGGGCAAGGTATTTTCAGTGAAGTATATCTGGCACAAAATATTAATACCGATAAAAAGTGGACCATAAAAGTTATTAACAGGAACGACGAAAAATACGATACGTTTGTATCCAGAGTTTCCTCAGAAATAAGCATCATGAATCATTTGAGCCATCCTGCTCTGCCCTCCATCGCAGATTTGATCCTGACAAACGATCAATTACTGGTGGTCATGGATTATATAGAAGGAAAAACATTAAGTGAATTCATTGCCGGAAACGGTGCTCAAAGCGAGTATACTGTACTTATCTGGGCCCGTCAGTTATGCGATGTTCTCGGATATCTGCACAGGCAGGAACCTAAGATCATTCATAATGATATCCATCCAAATAATATCATGTTGACATCAGACGGGAGGATCATGCTGATAGATTTCGGTTCTGCTATTAAGTCAAGTCAAACAACGGAAAACAATGGACCTTTATTGGGCACAACATTTTTCACTGCACCAGAGAAATATACTGGTATGATCGATGAAAGGACCGATATATATGCCCTGGGTATGACATTGTACACTTTGTTAACAGGAAAAGATCCATCCCTCCCGCCCTACACACTTTTCCCTTTAAGAAAAGTCAACCCAGAATTATCTCAGGAATTTGAACACATAATCGCGAAATGTATGGAGCGGGATCCGGCATGCCGCTATCAAAATACAGAGGAACTGCTGGCCGATCTAAATAAGATCGATAAAACTTCTTCTAAGCCAAAGAAGCCCGGTGTTATCCGTCGTTTATTTTCCAGGAAGTAAAGCGGCTTCATCTTATAGGACTGGTATTGCGGAAAACTTGTTATAATAGCATGCTTTCTGTTAAGTTTCTTCCCTTCTCTTCCTCTGCCGGGAAGGAAGTGTATTCTTTAAATGGCAAGGTTTTATGTTGATAGCAGTTATTACATTCCGTCTTCAGGCTCCCTGGGTCCATAGCCTTAAGGAAAAGCGCATGATCGTGAAAAGCCTGGTATCCAAACTGCAGCATAAGTTCAATGTTTCTGCAGCGGAAACTGATGAGCAGGATGTCCATCAGACAGTCGTCATAAGTGCAGCGGCTATCGTCCCCCACAGAGCTTTTGCAGACAGTCTCATGGATGATATCTCACAATTTGTGGAGAATAATACTGAGGCCGAAATCATAGATGAAGAGCGGGAGATCCGCTGATTTCAGGAGTATTTTATGAGATTATTTATTGCTGTTCAGCTTTCAGAAGATATGAAAGATGCCATCTTACGGACTATGCATGAAATGAAAAAAGCAGGGGTCAAGGGGAGTTTTGTCCCCAGGGAAAATCTCCATCTGACCCTGGCGTTTATAGGAGAGACATCGGAAAAAGACCGGATCATGGAGGCCATGAAAACTGTCCGGCTGAAGCCTTTCCATTTATCCCTGAACGGAAGCGGGAATTTTGGTGATCTTATATGGATAGGCCTTAAAGGGAATCAGGGCCTTGCTTCTCTCGTAAAGGACGTGAGGAGTGCCCTGGATAAGGCCGGGATCTCCCATGACGGGAAAGAATTCATGCCCCACATCACCATCGTCCGGCGCGCTTCCGGTGATTATAAGAAGGTGCCGTCCCCCAGGGGCGATATGATGGTGAAAAAATGCTCCCTTATGAAATCTGAGCAAAAGGACGGGAAAAGGATCTACACCGAGATCTTCAGACTGACATAAAAAGGCTGAGAGATAAGACTGAAAAAGCCACAGGAAATTTCTTCACTAAAGAAAAGAATTCCTATGGCTTTTTTTATGGTTTTATACTATTATATTTATATTACACGGCCAGGATTCATTTTTGTCTCTAGCCGGCGAATCACCTGAAGGAGGGTTTTATGGAAGACCTGAAGCAAAAACCGATAGAGCATAATGTAGATGCTCCCGGAGAGCCCATAACGGCGAAAAAAAGGAAGAAAAGAGAGAAGAACCTGATCTTCTACCCGCTGGGCACCGTCGGACGGGATATGATGTATTTCCTGTTCAACAACTGTATCTTAACTTATATTCTGTTTACAAAGCAGCTGACTCATGAACAGCTGCTGGCCATCACCGGCATCATGGTGGCTGCCCGTATCTTTGACGCGCTTAATGACCCCATCATGGGCAATATCATTGAACGGACCCGGACGAAGTGGGGCAAGTTCAAACCCTGGCTCCTGATAGGCGTCCTGACCACATCCATCGTCATTTACCTGGCATTCAATTCAAAGCTGCAAGGCTGGCCTTTTATCATATTCTTCGGCTTTATCTACTTTGCCTACAGCATTACCTATACCATGCACGATATTTCCTTCTGGGGCATGATCCCGGCTCTGTCCAGGGATGCAGACTTAAGGAACCAGTACACCTCCCGGGCCACTTTCTTTGCCGGCGTAGGCTCTACCCTGGCCTCTGTCATCATCCCCGTCCTCACCACCGGTGATAAGGCCATCGGCGGAAGTGCAGGCACCGCTTACGGCGTGATCGCTCTGGTCATAGCCATTTTAGGCCCGCTGTTCATGCTGTTCACCCTGTTTGGTGTCAAGGAGCACCGGGGTGACGATATGGAGCCTAAGATGCGGCTGAATTTCAGAAGGATCTTCCGTACCATCACCCAGAATGACCAGCTTCGCTGGATGATCCTGATCTTCCTGCTGCAGCAGATCGCGAACTCCTTAGTGTTCGGCGGCATCGGCTCCAGCTTCATCTATTTCCGTTATGGCTATGAAGGCGGCCTCTATTCCACATTCTCCATCGTGGGTGTAGCGGCTACCGCCGTGCTTATGCTAGTCTATCCTGCCCTGTCCAGAAAATACGCCCGGAAACAGCTGATGACCTTCGGCATCATTATGGTTGCCGCCGGCAGTATCCTGGAGATACTGGGCGGCCTGATCATGCCGGCAAACTCTGTCAGCTTTATCGTCATCACGGTGGGCTACATGATCGTGAACCTGGGTCTGTACGGCTTCTACCTCATCATGATGATCTCTATCGTGAATACGGTGGAATACAACCAGCTGAAGACCGGCCACCGAAATGAAGCCATCATCACTTCCATGCGGCCTCTGTTGACAAAGATGGGCAGCGCTTTGGTAGTGGCCCTCACTTCCCTCACCTACCTGCTTTTCAGCGTGACGGAAAAGACAAACCAGATCTCCTCTTTCGAACAGCAGGCAGAATTGGGACAGATCACAGATACCGCCCGTATGGAAGGTATCCGCAATGTCATAGCCGGAGTCAGCAGCGGCCAGACGAATGGCCTGCTCCTTACCATGGTCATCATTCCCCTGGTATTCGGCTTTGCCTCCTACCTGTTATATCAGAAATATTATAAACTGGATGAGAAGACCTACGAAGACATCTGCCTCCAGCTGGAACAGAAAGGCCAGGGCGAATAACTTCATCCCTTAAAAGAAAGAGCTTCCGGAGATTCTGGAAGCTCTTTTTCTTATGCTTCTTCCTGTTTTTTCTTTTTATCTCTTAAGAAGTACTTATCCAGGTCTTCCTTCACTTTATCCGGCATTCCCGTCTCCACCGGCAATGTCACACTGTCCGCCAGTCTTGTGATAAAAGCAGCTGAGAAACGTCCCATCTCTTCCAGCCGGTCCGCAGAGAGGATCACCGGCAGGTCATTCCGTGTATGGATTTCGCCGGTCCTGGTGCCCCGGGAAAGACCGATGGCCGGGATACCTTTGTCGCAGAAGGGTGCCGAATCACTGGAATGCACCGTACAGCGGCACTCTGCCGACCAGCCCACTTCCTTACAGTACTGTTCCACATAAGTCTTCAGCTCGTCACTGCCGGTAATAAAGATCTGGTTCGGTCCTAAAATGGTGCCGTTCATATCGAAGTTGAAGCAGAACTTGATCTGCTTCAGCAGTTCCTCCTGCTGCGCAACATAAGCCAGGCTGCCATAAAGGCCCTGCTCCTCACTTCCGCACCAGACAAACCGGAGCGTACGGCGGACCGGATTCTTGAGGAAATATTTGTACAGATACAGAAGGTTAATGGAACCCGTCGCATTGTCCCAGGCGCCCGTACCGACAAGCACGCTGTCGTAATGCGCGGTCAGGACCACACTCTCTTCCGGCATCTCTGTTCCCGGGATCACGGCCAGAACATCGTGAGAAACAGCCTCGTATTCCCGCTGCTTCAGATTCACGCGGATGGTCTTCGCGCCTTTCCCCACCAGTTCTGTCGCGTCTTTCGCGCGGATCATGAAGCCAGGCACCTTGCCGAGTTCCAGATACTCATCCCGTACCGCCCTGGACACCAGATCAGCTGTTTCTGCGGTCTCATAATACTTACCGCTGATGGTGATGAACCCGGCGGGTTTCTTTTCGCAAAGCATGCTGTAGGCATCATATGTCAGGGCATTGATCATGACGATAGTATCTGACAGGTCATTAAGACCGATGTAATCGCTCTTTTCACCTCGTTCCAGATAGAGCAGCTTAAATTCTCCTGACAGGTCCCCGCTGCGGCCACAGGGTACCACCTCTATTTCCTGCTGCCAGGGATCCGTGACCGCCAATGTACATTCGCTGCATTCGTAGGCAGGGATCGTAAAGGGCATCAGTTCAAAACTGCCGCCGGCCGCCTCTATCTCATCGGTAATGATCTTTGCTGCCTTCTCCTCTTCCGGCGTGCCGCCGAATCTGACAAAACTAAGCGCCTTCACCAGCGCCAGTTGTTTATCTCCAAAATGTTCCATAGGGATCCTCCTTTTGATATATGAATCTGAACAGCCCTAAGTATACCTGTACAGATGCAGCAATACAATATCCGTATCAGGGAATCTTACTGCTTTTCAGGCATCTTGTTCCCCTATTGATTCGCTATCCCCGTTATGATATGATAACAACGGCATCAGAGGATCCTACAGCTTCTTTTTTGCGTGAAAGTGGTGATCCAGCCAGACCGCATGTCTGAAATGTGGCAGGAAGTGGGGCTTATTCCCGCAGACGGACATCATAAAGGCAAACGGCGGCATATAAGGCTAAAAAGGTGGATATAATATAAAAATGATACGAAAACACATTGTCTTCTATGGCTGGGTGCAGGGTGTGGGGTTCCGATACAGGGCCTGCCATGCCGCAGGCCTTTACGGAGCCACCGGCTGGGTCAGAAATGAATATGACGGTTCTGTCACTATGGAGATCCAGGGGACAGAAGAACAGAT